>PJMF01000014.1 GCA_003173865.1 Minisyncoccota bacterium | reverse complement strand
AAGCCACTGCTGGATTAAATCTTTGATTACTTAAGAACTGACCAAAAATTAAGGCACCGGCAATCCCATTTCCAAGTGAGATTAACCCTGTACCCAGTTGGGTACGCCATTCGGGTAATGGTCTTTCTGACAAATGTCGTAACATTCCAACAGTTTAAACGCCCAACATTACAAGAAGATGACAAAAACACTGTTGCTTTTTTACCCAGCTCTCATCGAGAAAAATAGCAAAATTATTTAGAGAGACCCAATCTATCAATCAATGTGCGGTAGCGCTCCTCGCTCTTGGCGAGTAAGAAGTTCAGCAAACGGCGACGTTTGGCAACTTGCTTGAGCAAACCGCGGCGAGAGTGGTTGTCTTTTTTGTGCTGTTTGAGGTGCTCGGTAAGTTCATTGATTGAGTTGGTGAGCAGGGCAATTTGGACCTCTGGAGACCCAGTATCGCCTTCGAAAAGCGCGAAGTCTTTAATAATTTGTGATTTGTTGGCCTTGGTAAGTGCCATAGTGGTATATCTTCCCGCCTTGAGCGGGAGACCTTTCCTTTATTCAGTTCGTTTGCTTAGGTTAAGCATAGCGCTCGCACCTGAGGACCAGCTGAAAAAGTAACCTGTTTATAATTGAGGAGATATTATAACACGTATTTTCGTTAAAACCCTGAAAACTAATCTTCCTTAATCACATACGCAATGATCTTGTCTCCCACCTGAAAATCAAGTTTCTTCTGTTTAAAGGTCATCCCAAACTCGTTTTTGGCTTTGACTGAATCAATTTGCTCTTTACCATGCATCAAAGACTTCAACTCTGGGTCAGCAATAATTTCTTCGCCGCGTTTGATGTGGAGAAGATGAGTCTTTTTCAGCTCACCGGTGATCATTCGACAGCCAGCAATGTGCTCACCTTTCATATCAAAAATTTGCAGAATTTCAGCTTCGCCTTGCACTTCTTCGTCGATCGTCGGCTCTATGAGCTTCAACATTTGTTTTTGTAAATCTTCAAGAAGTTTATAAATAACATCGTATTGTTTGATTTTCACTTTAGCTGTACGGGCTTTTTCTTCAATTTGGCGTGATACGCGAGTATGAAAAACCAGAATCATAGCTCCAGTGGTCTCGGCAAAAAGTAAATCATCTTCTGTCACCTCACCCACACCAGCACGCAATAATTCAGTACTATCTGGATCGAGATTTTGATTAATTGCCTCGAGCGTACCTTGCACATCTGCTTTGATAATTAATTTGAGTTTCGGACGCTCATCAAAAAGAGCAGCGAATTCTTCTGCTTGAGTTTGTTCAGCTACTTGAGCGGCCTCTTCCTCGATCTCTTCAATTGGTTTTCCAACTTCTGTCACAATAGCGCCCACTTCAGGGACATCAGTGAAACCAATGATTTCTGCTGGACTCCCTGGGGTGACGTCCGGAAGCATTTTGCGATTTTCGTCGAGTAACTGTTTTACACGACCACTTACCGTATCCGTTTGAATATCTTGACGAACTTTGAGTGTTCCTTGCTGAACGATCACCGTCGCGACGCTTCCGCGCTTCGGATCACGAGTAGCTTCAATTACTACTGCTTTTAAGTTTGCATCTGGATCAGCTTGGCAGTTGTTGAGCTCTGCCGTGAGCAGAATCAATTCAAGCAATTTATCAACACCCTGACCAGTTTTCGCGGAAAGTTCAACAACCTCAATATCACCGCCATATCCTTGCACCATCACACCTTGTTCGGCCAATTGAGCTTTTGCCATATCTGGATAGACATTGGGAAGATCAATTTTATTTATTACGACTATCATTGGTGCATTTGCTTCTTTTATGTGACGGATTGATTCTATTGTTTGTGGTTTGACACCATCGTTAGCGGCTACCACCAGAATCACAAGGTCAGTTACTTTTGCGCCACGAGCCCGCATTTTGTTAAACGCAGCATGGCCAGGAGTATCGATGAAGGTAATTTTTTTCTTTTGAAACTCAATTTGATACGCACCAATGTGCTGCGTAATTCCACCGGCTTCGCGCGCTGTGACATGGGTTTTGCGAATGTAATCCAACAGAGAGGTCTTGCCGTGATCGACATGGCCCATGATGGTAACGATAGGTGGTCTTGATTGCAACATAATTTGTTAGTCTTTTTTCTCTTTTCTCTCTTCTCTGTCTGCTCGTGGATGTAACAACTCGCGCTCTGCCATTTCTTTTTCGAACTGAATTACTCGAGTCATCAGCATGTCTTTTTGTTCAGCTGGAATTTCGTCCATTGCTGACCAACGATTCTTAAATCTGCTCAAATCACCAAGTGTCGTCAATTTATTTTGAATGAGCACTTCACGCACATCTGGAGTCAATCCTTCAAATGTATCAATTTCGTGTTCTTCTTGGCCAGTTACTGCAGATTGAACTTGACCAGTTGCGGACTGAATTGTAATTTTATATCCGGTCAACTTCGCAGCCAAGCGGACGTTCTGACCACCTCGACCAATTGCTAAAGAAAGCTGATCATCAGGAGCTGTGACCGTCACTAAGTTGTTCTTCACATCAATGTCGATCTTTAAGTTTTCCGCCGGTGCAAGTGCCCCACGCAAGAAAGTTGCTGGATCATCCGAAAATGGAATGATGTCGATTTTTTCATTATTGACCTCGTGAATAACTTCTTGCACACGCACACCACGTTGGCCCACACATGAACCAACTGGATCAACTCCATCTTGAGTTGAGCGCACAGCCAGCTTCGTGCGCACACCAGCCTCGCGGGCAATTCTGACAATTTCCACCGCACCAGACCCCACCTCCGGCACTTCGCGCTCGAAGAGCTTGGCAACGAGTTCTTTCGCTGAACGAGAAACAATCACGACTTTGCCTCGGAAAGTTTCGCGAATTTCCTTGATATACACCGTCACACGATTGTTGAGGCGATAAAACTCACCACGCATTTGTTCTTCTGGTGGCATGACACCTTGGCCACGGCCAATGTCGATGATGACCATCTTGCCATCCATGCGCAAAATTTGGCCAGAAACAATCTCACCAATCTTGCCAGCATAGTCAGCAATGACTTGTTCTTTTTCAGATTCACGAATTTTTTGCAGAATAACCTGTTTTGCAGTTTGGGCAGCAATGCGACCAAAGCCAGCTGGAGTAACATCTTCACCCTTCTTGGCGTTCCACTCAGTGACTTCACCAGTTTCCTCATTTTTAGAAATTACTGGATACTTGAAGATTCTTGACTCGCCAGTTTCTGGATCGACCGCTGCATCATAATGAAATTCTTCTTCCAATTGACCCATTTGCTTGCGAAATGCTGAGACTAAGGCTTGTTTAATTCCTTCAATAATGGACTCAGCCGTGATGTTGCGCTCATTGGCAATTTGGGCAATTGCCGCAGCAAATTCGGTGCGTGCAACTTTCGTACTACTCGACATAAAACTCCTTTTTCTCTCCTAATAATGGAACTTTTACAAAAAAAGGACTGCTTGGGCCGTCCTTCTCAAAACTTGTTTAGTATACCGCAAGGGAGAGCAATTTGGAAGCGCGGGAAATCGCTATATCTCTAAACTTCGCCACAACACTTTACTGCCATAGGTTTTATACGGAGACCATTTATCGATAACTGCCCGCATCTGTGCTTCCCTTGGAAGTTCTTTAAGGAGATACACTTTCTGAAAGCCTTTCTTCAATCCTAAATCACCAAAAGAGAAAACATTTTCGCGGCCAAGATGAAACATGAGAAACATTTCTGCGGTCCATCGGCCAATCCCTTTAACTTTAGTGAGTTCGGTGATAACTTCTTCTTCGGAAAATAAGTGGATAAGATCAAGTCTAACCTCTTTGCTTAACACTTTCTCAGCTAAATCTTTGACATACTTTACTTTTGCCCATGAAAGACCAATGTCTCGGAGTTGCTGATCCGCAAGAGTAAGAATGTGCTCAGGTGTAACTTTTTTGGCTGTCAACAAATCAAGAAACCGTGCATGAATAACATCCGCCACTTTAGTAGAAAGTTGTTGAGAAATAATTGCCTCGCAGAGACTGGCGAAAGAAGATTCTGGATGAGTATTGGGTTTTACTAACTCTAAATTAATCTTTTCCATCACAGTGAAGAGAATTGGATCGACTGTTTGAAAGTGTTTCTTAATGACTTGGATACTCATGAGGAGCTTATTTCTCGAGTTTCTGAAACTCTTCCATCAATTTTTTCTGTTCGCGGTTTAATTTTTCCGGAATTTTGACAATCAAACGCACATACAAATCACCTTTGCCTTTACCCTGAAGTTGCTGAACTCCTTCACCACGCAAGCGAATCAGCGAGTGCGACTGCGTGCCAGCATTCACCTTCATCTTGAGTTTGCCGTCAATAGTCGGAACATCCACAGTGCCACCGAGCAACGCAGTGGTTAACTTCACTTCTTGATCAATATAGAGATCAATACCGTCACGTTTAAAGTGAGGATCAGAGCGAACACTCAACGTAATATCAAAATCGTCAAAACGAATACGCGTCCCATCATCTGCACCAGCTGGAATTTTAATCACACGTTTTTTGCCGTCGATCTCGACTGTTTTTTCGGCACCCTTTACAGCATCACGAAACTCGATCGCGAGAGAATAACGAGGCCTACGTTTACCTCCACCTGCAAAGCCACCACCGCCGCCGAAAAAGCTCTCAAAAATTTCAAAAGGATCGTTGAAGTCCATACCTTCAAACGGATTGCCACCGGCTGAGCTACTGGTCTGATAGGACCAACTAAATGGCCCAGTGCGGAAACCCCCGGCAAATGGATTTCCCGCTGCCCCACCGGCAGCTGGATCAAATGCAGCATGACCAAATTGGTCATACGTCTGACGTTTTTGATCATCGGAAAGTACTTGGTATGCTTCGTTAATTTCTTTAAATTTTTCTTCGGCGTCTTTTTCTTTATTTCGGTCAGGATGATACTGCAGGGCCATCTTGCGATACGCTGATTTAATTTCAGCCGCAGTCGCGCCTTTCTTCAGACCGAGAACTTCGTAGTAATCACGTTTAGTGGGCATAAGTGATATGTATGTTAGCAAATGTTTGTAAAAAGTGCTAATGCGGATTTTTAAACTCTGGGAGCCGTAAGTATTCTTGCAACTCACGATGAACTACTTTTTTCATTTCTTCGTGGGATATAGTACCTTTATGTTGCAAAACGTCTAAGTTATTAAATTGAATAAAACTATCAAGTCGAGCTTTCCAATCCTTCATATACATTGGCCTTTCTAGTTGAATTTGCAATTCAGCAAATGAAAGAAATTGCTCGACCAGTAAGAATAAAATCTTTAATTCTTTTTCCAACATATAGTTTTTAGCAATTCTCGCATCATCCGAAGTTGGTTTTTCTTTCTTCCAATTCGTTAATCCTAAGTTCGATTTGTTACTATCAATACGGTGCACCACAATTTCTGCTGCTGTTTCACCGGTAACTGCATAGTGAAATTTATTTTGTACAACTGCATAGAACTCCTTTGCATCATCAGTTTTAGAACTGTAATCAATACTTGTTGCAAAAATATCTTTGACTTTGGTATAAAGATTTTTCTCCGACACGCGGATAGCTCTTACACGTTCTAACAACTCATCGAAGTAGTTAATTTTACTTACTGTCTGACCTTTAGCTAAAAGGACATCATCCATTACAAATCCTTTAATGATGTACTCTTTCAGCTGTTTAGTTGCCCAAATTCTAAATTGTGTACCACGATGGGACTTTACACGGTAACCAACTGGGATGATGACGTCGAGGTTGTAAAACTTAGTTTGATAAGTTTTACCATCTTTTGCAGTTGCCCGGAAATTCCGGGTAACTGCTATTTCTTCAAGTTCTTTCTCCTTGAAAATATTCTGAATATGTTCAGAAACGGTGTCTCTATCTTTTCCAAATAGATCAGCCATTTGTGCTTGGCTAAGCCAGACAGTTTCGTTTTCTAGTTTTACTTCTAACTTCATTTCTCCATTGGAAGTGACATATAAAAGCACTTCTGAAGAAGAGTTGGTTAATAATGAATCAGCTGATTTATTTAGTAGATTTTTCATCTACAAATAATAGATAAATATTATATGGAAAACAAGCTGAAAAAAAGATTTTGGGATCAGTCAAAAATTAAAATTCTCAGAGTCTTCGTCTCGGTCAACCTGTAAAATCTCAATGAAAATCACCAGAATCTTCTCAGGAAGCGTGCAAATATTTTTATCTTACTGGGCGGAAAAAGTTGAATTTTCCATGCAAACTTACACGTTGGTGATACAATTTATTTTGTATGTCTACAGAAAGTTTTCAAGGAGAAATTACTCCACTTAATCTAAAATTTGAGTTCCAAAAGGAAGTTGAAATTCTGCGAAAGATGGTTGATGAGGCCTATAGGAATAGCGTTCCAATTAGCTGGAAGTTAGCCCTTAATGGACCGAATTTAGATGAGAACTTACCTGCTGATGCACGAAATGGTGTTTGGGTAGAGAATCCACATTTCTATCCGATTTTGTTAGAACTTGCCTTCAAGAAATACCACCTTAGCAATAAAGAATTGCGAAAAACAATTAATGATACGGTTGAACATGAATTGCAACATCTAGTCCCAGTAATTGGTAAACCTGATCTTTATCCCCGGCTAGGCATTCGATTTTATAAAGTAAAAGGACTCCCTTTTTTACGCACATTCCAACCGGAAATTTACTTCTTAGGTGAGATAACCCAGAGCGAAGATATAGACATAACAACTAATGTTCGTCAATTATCCGACAGCGACGAAGCTGACTTGAAAAAATTGGAGCCTGTCACTCGTATTCTACTATCCAAAGAAAAAAAGACTTCTCATCCTATGATCGACTTAGAAACTCGACAACCGACGTGATGCACAGAACTAAAACCATAACGAATCGGTTCTGTTACTAAAAAGGAATATGCAATCTTGCATATTCCTTTTTTCTGTTTTTTTACTCTTTCACCACTTCACCTTCTTCAGCGGATCCTTTATCGTCTTTCTTGTCGTCTGCTTTGGCGGCATCGTCTGCAGCAGAAGCCCCAGCAGCTGCCCCGCCTGTTGCGGGACCTCCCGCCTCTTGGGCACCTGCGGCTTGCATAGCTTCACCAAGTTTTTGGGCAGAAGTAAATGTCTCTTCAGTTGCTTTTTGCAGATCTTCTTTCGTGACATCTTCTTTGTCAGCAAGTTCCTTTAATTTCTTGACGTTCGCTTCAATTTCGCCACGAGTCTTCTCATCTACTTTATCGCCGTAGTCTTTGAGTTGTTTTTCTAGTTCAAAAACGACGCCGTGTGCTTGATTACGTGCTTCGACGAGCTCGCGTTTGCGCTTGTCATCTTCGGCGTGCTTTTCCGCATCAGCTTTCATCCGCTCAACTTCTTCTTTCGAAAGATTTGTTGAGTTCTGAATCGTGATTTTTTGTTCTTTCCCACTGGTTTTATCTTTTGCAGTGACGTGCAAGATACCATTTGAGTCAATGTCAAATGTGACTTCGACCTGTGGCATACCGCGACGTGCTGGTGGAATTCCATCCAGAATAAAGCGGCCGAGTGACTTATTATCTGCGGCCATCTCGCGCTCACCTTGGAGCACGTTAATTTCCACTTGGGTTTGATTGTCTGCAGCAGTAGAGAAAACTTGCGACTTACTGGTGGGCACTGTGGTGTTACGCTCGATCAAAGCAGTGCGCACACCACCAAGAGTTTCCAAACCGAGAGTTAATGGCGTCACGTCCAAGAGCACCACATCTTTGACATCGCCACCAATCACACCTGCTTGTACAGCTGCGCCAATGGCAACCACTTCATCGGGATTGACACCTTTGTGCGGTTCTTTGCCAAAGTACTTTTTCACTTCATCTTGTACTTTCGGCATACGTGTTTGACCACCAACCAGCACCACTTCGTTGATGTCCGATGGTTTTAACTTGGAATCAGCAAGCGCTTTCTTCACTGGCTCAAAGGTTTTTTGGATCAGAGAATCTACTAAACTTTCCAACTTGGCGCGAGTAAGCGTCATCGTCAAGTGTAATGGCTGACCTCCATCACCTTGTGCGATGAATGGTTGATTAATTTCTGTTTGCTGAGCTGATGACAACTCGATCTTTGCTTTTTCCGCGGCATCTTTAATACGTTGCAGCGCTTGTGGATCTTTAGAAAGATCTTTGCCTGTTTCTTTTTTAAACTCAGAGAGAATCCACTCAATCACTGCGTTGTCAAAGTCATCACCACCGAGGAACGTGTCACCGTTTGTCGACTTCACTTCAAACACACCATCGCCAATCTCCAAAATAGAAATATCAAAAGTACCACCACCAAGGTCATACACCGCAATTGTGGAGTTACCTTTTTTATCCAAACCATATGCGAGTGCGGCAGCGGTCGGCTCATTCACAATGCGCTCGACTGTCAAACCAGCAATTTCACCGGCTTGTTTGGTGGCTTGGCGCTGCGAATCATCAAAGTATGCAGGCACAGTAATGACTGCGCGACTGACTGTTTCGCCTAAGTAACTTTCGGCATCTGCTTTAGCTTTACTTAAAATTTTGGCCGAAACTTCCTGTGGTGATAACTTCTTACCATCCACTTGAATCATCGCCATGCCATCTTTACCTTCGACAATGTCGTATGCAACGTGCTTCATTGCATTTTTGACTTTGTCGGAACTCGCTTTTTGACCCATGAAACGTTTGACCGAATTAATCGTTGCTTTTGGATTGAGCACCATCTGACGTTTGGCAACATCACCGACCGTCACACTGTCACCCTTATAGGCAACAATCGAGGGAAACGTATTGCGACCTTCCGCAGTTGGAATCACTTTTGGTGAACCACCTTCCATCACGGCTACCGCTGAGTTCGTCGTACCAAGATCGATACCGATAATCTTGCCGGTTGCGGTACTTTTAGTTGTGTTACTTGTATCTGACATAAGTCCTCCTAGTTATTTACTGATTGTTTTTTTTCTTCACCTTCTCCAATTTCGCCAATGACAACGCGAGCATGTCTGATCACTTCACCATTTAAGCGATAGCCACGTTGGACTACTTTCACTACTTTGCCTACTTGTTTTTGATCTTCCACTTTTTGTTTATCTACTACTTCCATCGTGACAGGGTCAAAATCTTTGCCAAGGCACTTAATTTCTTCGAGTCCTTCTGCCTCTAACGCTTGTGTGAACTGCTGATACACCATGTTCAGACCTTGATCATTTAACTGCTCTTTCGCAAGATAAAGATGCTCAAGTGGCTGCAAGATACTTTCGATCACACTGCGGCCCGCAAGCTTTACCATTTTCAACCGATCGTCTTGAGTTCGACGGACGAGATTGTGATAATCTGCCATCGCACGCAGCTCACTCTCGCGCGCTTTCTGCAGCGACTGCTCGAGCTGCTCTAAATCCGCCGCAATGGTGTCATCTTCAGTGTTCTTCATTGGGCTATCCGTTTTTTTTGTCATGCTGCCATTCCTTGTTCAGTAAGTTGTTGGACAAGCGAGCGAAAGTACTTCATCATCGGAATCACGTATGGATAATCAAAACGACACGAGCCGATCACTCCCAATCGACAGGGAATATTTTGAACAGTAAAGTTCATAAAAATCACCCCGATCGGATCTAAGTGTTTATTTCCCAGTTCACTGCCATACACAATCCGAATGGGATTTTCACTCATCCCAAAGTCAAAAATTTCTTCTAACAAACTAATTTCTTCAATTAAATTCAACACGTGACGCATCACTTCAATGTCATAAAACTCTGGCATCTGCAGTAAATTTGAGTAACCTGCATGATACAGACGCTTTGATCCCGTTAAAGCAATTCCCAATGCACGAGATTTTTCTGCCAGGGCTTTTGTGGCTTCGTGTAAAAAAGGATCAAGTTCTCTGCGTGCATCCCAGACTCGCTCTTTTGCGGAAACCTCGTCAGCCACCGAAAGCTCCTTCTCCTTCATTAACTCGTTGACATACAACTTCATCGCAATGGGAGTCGGTGCACGGCCCGCGCTGCTGTGCGTTTTAGTCAAGTAACCTTGTTTAGCAAGATAAACCATCTCGTTGCGGATGGTTGCTGGTGAGACTCCAAGATTGTATTTACGATCAAGTGTCTCCGAACCCACGGGCTCAGCTGTCTCGATGTATTCCTCGATAATTGAGCGTAAAATTTGAATTTGCCTTGGTGAAAGGTCAATCATATTAGCAATATTACATATTTACTGCTAATGTGTCAATATGTTATTCTGAGTTGTCAATGAAAAGAAAAAGTCACATCGGGTTATTTCTCAAGTTTATTCCTCTAATACTGATTGTTGTTTCTGTTTTCATTGGAATTTGGCAAATTAAAAAAATTCGCGAATTTTTTGGTCAAGCAAGCGGTGAACCAGCTAACTTTGTAGTCGATACACAGGCAATTCTCGGACCAATGCCCCGACCTTGGCGTAATCTCGCTCAGGGCGGTGAACAATTTAATTGGCGCATGACTCCTATCTCAGGTCAGGTCAAAGCGCTTCATCCAAATTACATTCGCCTTGATCATATCTATGATTTTTATGACATTGTCAAAGGCACGCCGGGGAATCTGACCTTTGACTTTACGAAGTTTGATGCAATCTTGGACGACATTAAGGCGACGGGCGCTAAACCATATATCGCCCTGTCATACATGCCCCCTGCAATTTCTTCTGGAGATATCTTAGCGAAACCACAGCGCTGGTCAGATTGGCAGTTAGTTGTGCAAAAAACGATCGAGCATGTTAGTGGTACGCGCCGCACTCCTGATGTGTACTACGAAGTGTGGAACGAGCCAGATTTATTTGGTGGTTGGAAGTATTATGGAAACAAAAATTACTTAGATCTTTATAGCAATGCCGTGCAAGGCGCTAACAATGCGCGCGGTGTACTCCCATTTAAGATTGGTGGACCAGCCATTACCGCTCTTTACGAATCTTGGTTCAAAGCATTGGCAAAATACTCGATTGATAATAATCTTCGTCTAGATTTTTTCTCTTGGCATCGCTATACCAACAACTTAGACCAATACAAAAAAGATATGTTTGACGTCCAAACTTGGGTCAAAGATTTTCCCCAGCTCGAACCGACACTTGAGTTTCATATCACCGAATGGGGTCACGATAGTAACAATAACACTGGGTATGACACTTCTTACGGCGCGGCTCACACTGTTGCGGGTGCAATCCAGATGACAAGTATCATCGATAAAGCATTTGTTTTTGAAATTCAAGATGGCCAAGATCCAAAAGGTAAAGATTACTGGGGACGCTGGGGGTTATTTAACTACAAATCTCAACCCAAGCCTCGGTATAACGCTTTGCGCATGCTCGATCAAATTGGCAATCAGCGCCTTTCGTTATTTGGACAAGGCAGTTGGGTCAAAGGATTAGCAGCAATTGCAGATGATGGTAACCCAGAAGTCATCCTCGCTAACTTTGACCAATACTCGTCCCACAGCGAAAATGTGCCAATTACTTTTCAAAATATCGAACCCGGCACCTATACATTAAGTGAGAAGTTTTTGGGTGGAAGACAGCAGTCACAAAGTATCGCAACTGACTCAGCAGCACTGCAAGTATATGTTGCCATGCCAGTAAATAGTGTGAGTACAGTTGAGTTAATTAAGACATCGAATGTCACACCGAACGTTGCACCACCAAGTACGACTCAAAGTAACAGTTCAGATGTGACCATCACGATTGACCAAGCTCAGGGAAGTGCTCCGCAATAAACTCTAGTACTTCTTTTTTAAATCTTTCTTGACTAAATTGCGTTGCATGTTGATAAATTTTTTGACGATCAAACGTCATCTTTTGAAATTTTTGAACTGCGTTTTTTAAACCAGAAACAGTCAACTCATCGAAAAAAACTCCAGTTTTGTTTTCAACAATTGTTTCTCGTGGACCACCAGAACGATGCGCAATCACCGGCACACCATGACCCATGGCTTCTACCGGTACAATGCCAAAATCTTCGTCTTCAACAGGATATAAAAGTGCTTCTGCACCTGCATACAGCTGACTCAATTGTTCATCGCGCACTGCCCCCAAAAACTCAATTGTTGGGCCAGCCATTTTTTTTAACTGCGGCAAAATTTTGCCTGTACCTACTACTTTTAACTTCAATCCAAGCTCTGTGCAGACCTGCACTGCTAACTCAGGATGCTTTGCAAAAGCCAAACGATTGACGTAGAGAAAATAACTTTGCAACTTTGTCGCTTTGTAACTTTGCGGTACCTGTACTGGGGGATAAATCACTGTTGAGTCGCGACGATAAAATTTTTGAATTCGCTTCTGCACTTCGTGAGAATTTGCAATAAAAAAATCAACTTTTTGCGCTACTTTGACATCAATAATCCGCAGATAGTGATTAATAAATGTCCCAATCCAAAAAGTTAACGGATTTTTTTCCCAATCTGTCATTGCTGAGTACCCATACAAAGATCGCGCCGGAGTGTGACAGTAGCAGATTTGGCGACGGGCATGCACTGCTTTGGCAAAGTACGCATTAGAAGATGAAATTACCAGATCGTACTCACATAACTGAAACTCAGCAAAAAAATTTGGTGCGAACACACGTAGAGGTGAAAAAAATCTTTTATAAAACGGAATTTCCGTAATCCAACTCTCACGAATATCCCAGTCCGCAAAATTTTGCCAATGAATGCCAAGTGCTTTTCTATCCACAAATGCTGTATAGACTGGTGCATCAGGGAAAATTTGGTGAAGAATTTCGAGAACGCGCTCGGCTCCACCGTATTCTCGCAAGTAGTCATGCGCAAGTGCGATTTTCATTAGAATACTATTATGACAGAACGCTTAAAATAAGGCAGCTTGCACATCTTGCTCAAACTCATCAGCGGGCAACAACCGCAATAGAGAATTAAACTCGAGCTCTTCAAATAAAGCAATCACGGCGTCTTTGTCATAAGAAGCCATTTTGCATTTTTCCATTTCTAATGTAATCGGAACATTTCGATCAATAGTTGCCAATTGTTGGCTCAGGACTGCATCCTGTTGACCCTCGGCAAGTTTCTTGATGAGACCAGAAGTGAGCATGTTATGCTCGGAAACAATTTTTTCAGACTGCAACGCCTCATATATTTTTTCTACTGTACCAAATTCTTGAATGAGTTTCACCGCTGTCTTTTCCCCAATTCCCTTCACACCGGGAATACAGTCTGATGCATCGCCCATTAATGCTTTGAGATCAATGATTTGATCTGGACGCACGCCCATTTTTTTCACTACTCCATCTGCATCATACTCAATATCGGGCACACCTTTCGTACGTGATGGCATCCACACGTGAACCTTATCGTCTACCAACTGGAACGCATCGCGATCACCAGTCACAATAATGGTTAAAAGATCTGGTCTTTGTTCAGAAACTTGTCGCGATAATGTGCCAATTAAGTCATCGGCTTCAAAACCTGCTGCCTCAAACTGAGGAATATTAAACGCAGTGACGACTTGCTTAATGACATCGACTTGGGGTTTCAAATCATCTGGCATCTCTGCACGATTTTCTTTGTATCCTAAGTAATCCGCATGGCGAAATGTCGGCCTGGGATGATCAAATGTCACCGCAATATACACAGGTTCCAAGTCTTGCATCACTGTTAACAAAATGCGGGAAAAACCATACACAGCATTCACCAGTTGCCCCTTGGATGTCGTGAGATCGCGAAAAGCGTGATACGCCCTGTAAATAAGCGCATGCCCATCAATCAAAACAAAATGTTTTGGCATAGCCTCATCAATCTGTGATTTCTAGACCTTTTGTTTCTGCCGTTGGCATCTTACGACCAGCTTTTGGCATCCCCATTAGCTGCGTAAATTCATCGGCATCAAGTGATTCTACTTCGATCAGTTTTTCCGAAACAATATCGAGTTGTTTGCGATATTTTTTCAGAAGAAACATTGCGCGTTTTTCACCTTCGAGGATAAACTCGGTGATTTCAGCATCTACTTGCTCTTGTAAACGGTCAGAAATTTTGGCTGGTTCACCCCAAGCGCGGCTATAGTTACTCCCTTCGTATTGCGGTGAGTAGTTCATGGGCCCAAGTTTACTCATACCGTAATCCATCACCATTGAGCGAGCAATTCGGGTAGCGCGTTCAATATCCGAGCTGGCGCCTGCAGTCAGTTCATTGAAAATGATTTTTTCTGCAGCACGACCACCAAGCAATACTGCAATTTCATCAATGAGTTCTGATTTTGTTACCTGAACTTTATCTTTCTCAGGAGGTGTTAAAGTAAAACCAAGTGCCGATCCACGAGATAAGATCGAGATACGATGCACTGGATCTGAGTACTCAGAAACGTGCGCAATGATTGCGTGACCACCTTCATGATACGCCGTCATTCGACGCTCTTCTTCATCAAAAAGTCGTTTCTTACTTGGACCCAGTTTTACTTTCAAGGATGCTTCTTCAATATCTTCCAACGTGATTTCTGTGCGATTCACGCGTGCCACACCAATGGCGGCTTCGTTGAGCATATTTTCCAAATCAGCACCAGAAAAACCAACTGTGCGCTTGGCAACTCGTTCCCAGTTCAAGTCTTTACTGAAAAACTTGCCCTTTGCGTGGATTTTTAAGATAAACTTGCGTTCTTCTAGATCTGGTAAATTCACTTGGACACGGCGATCAAAACGACCTGGACGAACCAATGCCGGATCAAGCATGTCTCCACGATTCGTGGCGGCCATCACGATCACGTTATCATTTTGTGTAAAACCATCCATCTCAACTAAGATTTGATTGAGTGTTTGTTCGCGTTCATCATGACCACCCATACTCCCATGACCACGAACGCGGCCAATCGCGTCAATTTCATCGATAAAGATAATCGCTGGCGCAACTTTTTTTGCAGTTTGGAATAAATCACGCACACGAGAAGCACCTACACCAACTAACATCTCCATAAACTCAGAGCCTGCCATCGATAAAAATTGACAGTTTGCTTCACCCGCAACGGCGCGAGCGAGAAGTGTTTTTCCCGTTCCTGACGGACCAACTAAAAGCACACCTTTAGGTGTACGTGCACCAACCTTTGTGTATTTTTTCGGATTCTTCATAAAGTCAACGATCTCTTCAAGTTCAGCCTTTGCTTCTTCCATCCCACCGACATCTGAAAATTTTGTATCTTGCTTACCTTTCACAAAGAGTTTCGCCTTGCTACGACCAATACCCATAATACCTTCTTGGCTGCCACGCGCTTGACGGAAAAGCACCAAGAAAATCACTGCCATCAAAACAATTGGCAAAATATTAATTAAAAGTTGCCAACCCATTTCCATCAGGCCCAAATTTTCGACTTTAACATCAGCAGCAGTGAGATCAATATTGGCTGCTTTTAAGACATTCACGAGTTCTTGATTGTCTTCTTTACGCGCCACCTTCATCGTCGAGTCTTTATAAATGACGCGCACATCAGATCCAGCCACTTCTAGTTTGTCCACTTTTTTGTCACGAAGATCAGAAACCATTTGAGAAAGACTAATTTTGTCATGCTGAGTCGAGTTAAAAATCGAGAAAATAAAAGGCAAAAATAAAAGGAAAATCAAGACGAATAAAAGGCCGCGATTCAGAAATTGTCCTAGATTAATTTTAAAACCACCTTGAGATTGGTTTTGAGGTTGTTTCTGCTCTTCTTTCGTTTTTTTTGATGTTTTATCCATAATTCCCTTTTCGTTTGCGTAGTTTAGCACGAACGAAAGCCATCAGCCAATCGAGAATTCATCGCAAAAGTGTTCCTGGTTTAAAAGCTTGATCTACAGGCAAAATAACTGGTCGCAGCTCACCTGATGCCGCACCATCAACTTCTGCATCAGCCATGAGCATCATCCCTTGACTGATACCCTCACCCATTTTGCGTTCTGCCATGTTAATAACAAAAGGGAAATTTTTATGAAGAAAATCTGCAGGCGTATAGAATCCACTTACTCCCGACAGAATTTTCTTTTGGCCGATTTCGGGACCGAAATCCACTGTAAACTCTAACAACTTTCGGCTCCATGCAGGCGCCAATGCTTCAATCACTCGGCCAATACGCAACTCTAATTTATCAAAATCACTGTATTCGATGGTTGTTTTCATACTCCTTTTACTCCTATTACTGTATATACTTCTTCAAGTGTTTGCTGAGCAAATGCTTGAGCTTTTTGTGCCCCTTCACGCAAAATTTCTTTCACTCGCTCAGGATCTTGCGCTAACTCTGCTCGGCGCTGACGCGCCGGTGCAAACATGCGTTGATGAGCCGTAAATAATTTTTCTTTGACCTCTACATCACCAACCGTACCAGCCTGATAACGAGCCTTCAGTTCGGCAACCTCATCAACATTATCATTTATTAAATCATGATATAGGAAAACAGTATTTCCTTCGACACTTCCAGGATCGGTTGCACGCTTACGGTTGGGATCCGTATATGCACCCATGATCTGCTTCCTAATCACAGCTTCATCTTCAAAAATACCAATAATATTGCCCAAAGACTTACTCATTTTCCGCTGACCATCAGTGCCAATAATTTTGCCAACTTCTTGAGAAATCAACGGTTCTGGCAATGGAAAAACGTCAGTGTTGTACGTGCGATTGAAGTTTTCCGCAATATCGCGCGTTAACTCAATGTGCTGTCGTTGATCTTCACCGACGGGTACACCATACGGTTTATAAAGCAAAATATCGGCTGCCATCAAAATCGGATAGTTAAAAAGCCCCATGTTAATCGACTCAACCGTAGTATCTTTTTGCAACTTATCTTTGAACGCATGCATGCGTTGCATTTGGCCAAAGGAAATATAGTTGCCAAGTACTACCGCGAGCTGCGAATGCGCAGGCACATCAGATTGACGGAAAAGAACGCACTGTTCGGGATCTAATCCAAGCGCCAAGTAATCCAGCACAACTTCAAAGATATTTTTTTCTAAGACTTCTCGATTTTGGATCGTCGTCAATGCATGCAAATCTGCGACAAAGTAATAGGTTTGCGCAGAATGCTGCAACTGAATTTGTGGCTGCACAGCACCAAAATAATTGCCAATATGCAGTGAATTGCCACTCGGAGTGATGCCAGAGAGAATTCTTTGTTTCGACATAGTTTCCTTTCATCTATTCTATAGTGTTTTTTTTTATTTCCCATGCGAGTTCACCAGGATTCGAACCTAGATTGAGAGTTTTGGAGACTCTTATGCTGCCAGTTGCATCATGAACTCAAAACGGAGAGGAGGATGCTTTCTCTTCTCCGTGGGGGTAGACAAACGATTTGTTACTTTACGAGTTACTTAGCTTTTATTCTCTCGATATTGCGCTCTGGCATCACACTCCCTACAACGCAAGAAGTGAGATTTGAAGAACCACGACAAGGGCCATGTACTACTACTAGTCATATGAGCCTCTGTCTCTTCGATGAGATTGCTGTATTCATGAGCATCATCATCGTAAATGGATCCCCAGCCGACAGAGATCAATTGCTTCATATCAAAAAAGCGGTTCGCACTGCAGTGCTTTTTGTGCGGAAAATTTTTTCTCAGATCTGCTTCTGTTGGCATAATCGTGAAAAAACTCCCCAGGAACTGATGAATCGATTTCATTACCTTCATTGTGATCTCCATTATTCATTCAGAATCGTTTGCCCCCCCTGATTAGCCACCAGAACTTTCGTTACTAATCAGCGAGGGCAATCGCATCCTCCTCTATAATTTTTAAAGTGCTAGCTTCTTTGATCTCAAAATCGCGTCGTAAAAAGCTTTTTTTCACACGCTCTCTCTTGATCTTTTAATTGCCCCCACAAGGGTAATAAAAAAACCCTTGCAGAAATTCCACTTCTTTAAAAAAAGTGAAACGTCTACAAGGGCTCTTATCAAAAGGGCGGTGCCACCTTGCTTTGATGCTTAGCTTTGGTTACAAAAATTCCCGCTGCGGCGGGAACTGAAAGTAACAAAAAGGATAAACATCCTTGTTATTTCAGTACTCCAGATTGCTCCGACATACTGTTGTCATGTGATAACGCTTGACCTGCGTATGAGACGACGACTATCGAAGTGACCTTCAATACACTTTGCCCCATCGGCTTTCTCTTGAGAGAATGTACAAGTCCCATCCGAAATGTACGCAGCCTTTAGTTTTAAACTAAGCGTAGTATAACAAAAAAACTTGTCTTACGCAAGATTACCCTCGTACGCTGCTACTTAACAGCACACTTGCGTCTCCCTTAAAGGCAGCTATTTTTATTACGGCAATAACAGGTTGGAGTTCCGTATAGACGATTTCTTGGGCAACGCGTTTTCCTTCGTTCAAGCGATAAAATGCATACACCACTTCTCCTTCTTTCGATAACTTCACTTTAAAAACAAACTGCACTTCCGTGCTGATAGGGGCTATGGCGGGAGAAAGAACAGGAGCCAATGCAGTTGTGCGATCAATAAACGCATACTCAAATGTCTTTTCTGATTTTGTCACAGTATGCACATGTACCATTGCCTCATCAACAAACACAACCTCGACAACCCATTTACGAGCCAATGCACCCAAACTATTCTGTAAATCTCTATTTTGGAAAGCTTCTCGAAGGTGTGGATGATCTTGTTCTTGATTGTGAATTTTTCGTAAAAACTCGAACATGCTTTTTACAACTCTTCAATCCGTACACTTGGGTTCATATCTGGAGCTTCGATTAACTTGAGATATTTTTCCGTGGTGGTAATGCGTTTGTGACCCACAAGCTGGGAAACATACACCAAAGGAGTACCGGCTTTCAACTGCTCGATAATAAACGTATGGCGCAAGTCATTGACGCGGCCTTCTTTAATGCCTGCCAGGCGGAAGTAGCGATCGATTGCTGTACGAATGTTACGAACGAGAAATGGGCGACAAGTTTTGGTCAAAAAAACCGTCTTTTCGCGAGCACGAGGACGTACTTTCAAGTACTCTTCGAGTGCTAACTTGGCTGCAGCATTTAATGGAACTTTGCGACTTTCGCGTGAGTTTTGCGCTTTAATTAAAATCACGTTTCGTTCCAGATCAATCTCAGACAGTTGTAACGCCGAAAGCTCGCTGATGCGCATACCGGTTTGTAGCAACACTTCGACAATTGCATAAATACGAACATCACTGCGACATGCATCCCGAAGGGCTCGATACTCTAGTTTAGAGAGCACGCGTGGTGGAACCAAATCATATTTTGGATGAACAATGATCTCAGCTGGATTTTCAGTCAGCATATTTTCAGCAATTAAAAATCGGAAAAAAGACTTAATTGAGTTGATTTTGCGTGAAATCGATTTGCCGGTATATCGCTGTTTCTTGAGGAGTTCTTTAAATTCTTCAATATCTTCTGCTGCCACGTCACTTGGGTTGGTCTTCCCTTTTTCCGCCAAAAACTGGATAATCTGTTCAACATCTTTACTATACGCAATGACAGTTGCATAGGCGCGACCACTGGTACGGAGATGTTCTGTGAAGCGAAGTCGTAGATTATTGAGCAACTCACTCATAATAACTTTCTATATCTATTTATCTATTTGGATCGATTTAAGGGCTTATAATATCACGAGAAGGGTTTTCCTGCAATGTATAGGCTTTTGAATTCACGAATAACGGCTTTAATTTTGACTCTAGTAGCGGCTGCCGTTTGCATCTCTCTGTACATGAATAGCCGCGAACTTAAAGAGCCAACCTCTCGCCTGGAGAGCTTGCGTTCTCAAGTTATAGAAGAGAATCGCTCACTCGAGGTCCTGCAGCAACACGTGTCTGCAAGTCAGTCCGGATATATAAAAGAGCAAGTCATTCGTGATCAACTATTAATGCAAAAACCTGGAGAATACGTCATTCAAGTACCAGATCTGCCTGCCGCAAGTGGCGAAGTTGTTCAAGTTGCTCCAAAGAAGAGTCCTTGGGAGCAATGGTTGACCGTACTAGGCGTACAGCCATAATCTGTGATAAGATACATATCTTCGCAAAGGGTTATTTTGAGGAAAAAAATGCGAATCGCGCGGGATAATGTACGGTGCATGGGAGGCTCATAATCTCCCCGGCTAGGTTCGACTCCTAGTCCCGCAACACTCGAAGACTGACCTCCGGTGTGTAAGTTTGCATGAAAAGTTCAACTTTTTCTAGCCGAGAGACATGCAAATATTTGCACGCCTCTTGAGAAGATTTTGGTGATTTTTTTTGCGATCTTACATATCTTCCAACATGAACCGTGCGGAAGTACAAAACTGGATAAGAAAAACGCTTCACTAAAATTGTCAAATTGTGGTTAATGTAATTCACTAAAATTATAGTAATTTGGTGAATAAAAGTATTCGAAAAACGTCGATTCACTCCATAGTTTTACTTGCAAAGGCAAAAGCAAGTAGACACTTTTTACTGCTCTCTCCAGACTAAAACAAGAATTTTTACTTGCTTTTTTATGCAAAATTGGTGTGTCAATGAGTTTAATATTATCCTATAATATTTTTCCTGTGTTAGATTTATGCCCAATATAGAGGAAAAATTCCCACTACTTGTTCGGAAATAAGTTCGAACTTCGTCCACGGGTCGCAACAATAGCTTTTTCTCGAGAAATTTGGTATCATGCATGTGTGCACAACTGGAACACAGATACCACCAAATTCCCCACTGCTGAAGCCAAAAAAATTTGGTCTATTATACAACGTTTGGATTATGGCGTGCATAGTCAAAAAGAAAAAATCAAACAAGCCGACATCGTGAGGTACTGGTCACACATCAAAAATCAAATCGACCCAAGCATGAGACGTCTGTTAGAATACACCATATGGGGCAAAGTATCCTCACTCCCGATCAACAAACACTTTTGGCAGCAGTCCTCGCCACTCCAGGAATTACAAATACGTTCTACTTAACTGGTGGCACGGCGTTGGCAGAATTTTATTTTCAGCATCGCATTTCAGAAGATTTTGATTTTTTTAGTGAAAAGCCATTTGTAGAAACGGAAGTTTTAGAGTGGGTAAAAAAAACTGCGCAAAAATTAAAAGTAAAAGAAGTTGAATACAAAACGCTCAATGGCCAACTGACTTTTTTCTTTCACTTTCCAGAATCAATCATCAAAGTAGATTTTGCGCAGTATCCATTTCCGCATGTAGGCGAGTTTTATAAATACAAAAACTTGCGAGTGGCAAGTGTGCTGGATATTGGCGTAAACAAACTTCAGGCAATTCAAACTCGTTCACGCGGGCGCGATTTTGTGGATTTATTTTTTATTTTGACGAAGGGAAATCTCAGCGTTGAAGAATTAATCCGAAGCTACCGTAATAAATTCGACTTGGTTTTATCCAAAGAAGAAATTGCGAAACATTTTGCAAATGTTGTCGAGGCTGTTGATCAACCAAAGTTTTTGGGAGATATGAAGTGGACTGAAATTGAGAAATTCTTTTTAAATCAAGCAAAAGAATCAACGAAAGACTTTCTGATAAAGTAGGTCTAACTTCGTCCACGAGTCGCAACAATAGATCATTGAACATCTTTTTGACTACTTTTTACAACGCTGGGTCTTCTCAACTGCAGGTAATTGTGTACCAATAAACACCCGTAGAGTGCTTATTACAAAAAAGGCACTTTACGGGAATGATAGATGAAAATAATAATGCTCGAAGTAACTCTGAACATTTGAGAAATAAATAAGTGATATATTTAGTAAATGCTTCCTTCATACTTTGTAATTATTGGTGTATTGATCGGTACAGTTGGCTCAATCTCGTATGTAGTTGATACTTTGCGCGGAAATGTCAAGCCAAATAAGGTTTCATTTTTGATGTGGTCAATTGCGCCTTTTATTGCTTTTACAGCTCAGGTTAAACAAGGAGTAGGTATTGAGTCCATTACTACCTTTTCGTCAGGTTTTTTTCCTTTGCTTATTTTTTTAGCCTCATTTGTGAATAAAGAAGCTCGGGTAGGTAATATAGCAATCTTCTTTAGTATCTTAGCCGATGGATTAGCCGGAATCCCAACTATAGTTAAGTCATATCAATATCCTGAAACAGAAATCGCATGGCCTTGGATTATGACAGTCATTGGTAGTGTGATTACCTTGTTTACAATTAGTCAAATAAGTTTTACTAACTCAGCTTTTTTGTTCTACGTGATTGGGTATAACAGTACTGTATTTGTATTTGCCCAATTCAAGATTGGGAGTACTGTCCAACGTCATAGATAGACTCCATGTGCCAGATATCTATTTATCTCTCCCACCAACTGTGGCCCTTCATACACCATGCCCGTAATCAGCTGCACCAAATCTGCGCCTGCTTCAAATTTAGTAGCTGCATCTCTTCCAGAAAAAACTCCACCCGTGCCAATAATTACAAATCGTTTACCAAAATGCTGACGTGTCAGACGAATCCATCGATTAGAACGTTCCCAAGTTGGTTTACCACTTAAATTGCCTTTTCGTGATTGCCACAATGCCCTATCATCACGATGAACATCTGGATTGTGTTTATCTTTTGTCAAGTTTCCAAAAATCACACCTGAAATAAAAGAGGCATCGATTGTAGTAAGTAGTGCAAGTGTCTCTGTTTGGGAAAGATCGATGGGCATTTTTACAAAAACCGGTTTCGCAAGCGCTAATTTTTCCAGTTCGCTCAGTAAACTCCACAGATAATGAAGTTGCAGAAAGGGTTGTCCTGTCACTGTATTTGGACAGCTGATATTCAGTTCGTAATACGAATGCTTGACTTCCGACTGCTCAAAAAGTTGAAAAGTATTTATGATATCTGCAATTTGCTCTTCGATTGTATGAAATATTTTATTTGTACTCCCGATGCTTATCCCAACTGGAATCTCAAAAACTCGCCCCTCTAACTTGCGAATAATTGCTTTTGCACCCAAACTTTTGAAACCTTTATTTACGAGCAATGCTTGTGATCGCGGAAAGCGATCTAACTGTACCCCTTCATTTCCTTTATACGGATGAAGTGTGACTGTGCCAACCGTCGCAAATCCAAATCCCACTGCGGGTAAAACTCCTGGTAATTTTGCTTCGTAATCAAAACCAGCTGCTAGACCAATTGGATTCTCAAAATGAATTCCACACAGGGTTTTTTCCAGTGACGGATGACGATACCGTAAGAAGCTTCCCAGTATACTACGCGTCAAACGGAACTGACCAAACCGCTCTCCCAAGTCACTCACAGACTGATGCACTTTGCTCGCATCTATCTGAAATAAGATTGGTTTAACGAGACACTTATACAAAAAGGAAAACACGTTCCTAGTATAAAAGTTCTCTAGCAAATGCACTGTAACTTAGGTTACATACTCACTGCTTGGGACAATTTCTGCAGTCGCGCAAAATCTAGAATAACGATTCGGTCGGCTTTTTTAGTAATCAAACCAGCGCGCTCTAGTTTTTTCATTTGAATACTCACATTTTCGCGCGTGAGGCCAAGCCACTCAGAGATTTCTTGATGAGTTAAAGAGTGCAAAAGCGTATCTGTTTCTGAGTGCCGCGCAAAGTATGTTAAGACACTTGCCACCCGCTGATACGCCGAAGCGGACGCAGCATGTTGAATCCGAAACAGCAAACCGTTCATCCCTTTCAAAGCATGTGCAAGGAAATAAAAGGTCAGTTCTGTATCCCGATGCAACTCTCGCAACAATGCTTCGCGGGGAATGCGATACGCTTCTACTTCTGTGAGCGCGACAAAATCATAAAGCTCACCTGAATCAACCAACGAAAGCAGCGAAACACATGCCCCTGGATAAAAAATATGCAACTTAACCTCCCGACCTTCTTCATCAGTGTGGCTCATCTGCACGCAGCCACTTTTTAGATAGAGAAACACTTGTTTAGGCAGTGGATCAGTCAGCAATTTGGTGCCAGCCGCATACTTTGCCAAGGGAAATTGGTGAATAAAGTCTGTCTTCATATGCCTGATATGTAATTTTTATTACAGCGTAGAGTGCAACTGTATTTTAAATTTAGTCCTATCTAGCGCCTATTATATGACAAAAACGTTGTTTGCCCTACTTCTTGTTGCCTGCAGTATCCTTGGCATCTTTGATGCCGGATACATTACGTATACGAAAGTGACGGGACAACTCCCACCGTGTCACCCTCCATTTGCGTGCGGCGTCGTACTCAGAAGTTCATGGGCATATATTGGACCTGTGCCCCTTTCTGTTTTAGGGCTGAGTTTTTATGCGGTGATGTTTAGCCTAAGCGCAGCTGCTGTGTTAGAGGTATCAAAAGTTACTTTGGGAAAACATATTTTTTCTTTACCTTTTTTAATTTTAATGTTGGGCATAGGAGGGGCAATCTTCTCCCTTTACTTAATTTTTGTGATGGGAGTGATTTTGAAAGCGTGGTGCTTTTATTGCTTGATCTCCGCAATTAATTGTATGATGATAGCGATACTCAGTGTACTGCATGAAAGAAAGGCCACATATGCGCTGCACATTTAAAGTCTCGATGGTTGGTGTCGGCAAAGTTGGTGCTACTGCCGCATATGCACTTTTGCTGGACGGCGCTGTAACCGACTTAGTATTGGTTGGTCGTGACCTTAATAAGGTGAATGGTGAGCGCGACGATCTTGAACAATCCCTCCCATTTTTACAACATACCAACATCGTAGCCACTGATGACTATGCGCACATTGCTGGCTCTGCCGTCACCATCGTCACTGCCGGAGCCGCTCAGGAACCAGGTGAAGATCGCTTGAGTTTATTGAAAAAAAACTATGACTTATTCGCCGACATTATTCCGAAAATTTATCAGGCGAATCCTCAAGGTCTCGTCCTCATCGTTACTAATCCCGTCGATATTTTGACGTATCATTGCTATCAATTAGCCCCTTTTCAATACGGACAAGTATTTGGAACTGGAACAGTCTTGGATACGGCACGCTTTCGTGAAGAACTTTCCAAAATTTTTGGGGTTCATCCACGGAGTATCCACGCCTATATCTTAGGCGAACACGGTGATCACTCTTTCCCCCTTTTATCGACTGCAAATATTGGTGGCCAACCACTCACTTCATTTTCAGAATACTCAGAACAAAATGTCCGTGACGCATACAACAAAGCAAAAAACGCTGCTGCTACCATTATCCAAAGTAAAGGTGCCACGTACTACGCAATTGCAACCGTGATCCGAACTATCGTGAAGAGTATTTACACCGATGCCAAAACAGTTCTTCCAGTTTCTGTGCCACTGAAAGAATACTACGGTCAATCAAATGTTTCGTTAAGTGTGCCGTGCATCGTAGGCGCGAATGGTGTGGAAAAAACATTAGCGATCACCCTCTCAACTCAAGAAACTCAAGAATTAACACACACAGCACAGATATTACGGGGAGCATACGACCAAATCAAATGAACATTAAAATTATTTACGAAACACAAACTGGAACTACGGAATATATTTCTCAAGTCATGAGAGAAAAATTGATCGCACTGGGCCATCAAGTTGATCTGCATAGTGTCCGTTATGATGGTCACTCCCCGGATATCTCTCAATGCGACGCGATATTAATTGGCGCGCCGACGTACGAAGATGGAAAACTGGAAACTGCCATGCGCGTTTTTATTACTCGCTTTACTCCCGATTTAAGTAAACACAAAGTGGCCGTGTTTGGGCTCGGTAACAGTACGTATCCACAATTTTGTACGTCGGCAACTTTACTTGAAGAATGGGTCAAAAAACAAAGTGGCGTACCACTTTTGCCAGCGTTGCGGATTGACGGTTTTCCGGATGACTTGACGCCGGTGGAGAGGTGGCTGGAGGAGTTCAACGCGAAGTTGTCTTAATCATCTCTAGAACTCATATCAAAAACCTCTCTTGTAGGCAAGAACTGTTATGTTTGAGCAAAAAAATTCTTTTGTCGACGACGATGTACTGGAGGCCTATTTTTAGATTATTCTCAGCTGTTTTTCAGTAACTTTCGTTATAAAATAACATCTCATTTGTATATTGAAGGAGCATATGAAAAAAGTTGCTGTAGTGGTTTTCTTTTTATTTGTGTTTGCAATTTATCTAATTCACTCAAAGCAACAAAGTGATCGAGCAGCACAAGAGCTCTCCGCTTCTCAAACTCAAACCCAAACAAATCCAAGTGCCGCTCCTCTTAAAGATGGTGAGTACACAGGTGATAACACAGACGCTTTCTACGGCAACGTTCAAGTCAAAGCAGTGATCAAAGGCGGCAAGATTGCAGATATTCAATTCTTAGATTATCCAAAAGATAAAAAAACTTCTCTTGAAATCAGTCAAAAATCGATGCCTACGCTGATCTCAGAAGCAATTAAATCACAATCTTCACAAGTTGATAATGTTTCTGGGGCAACGCAAACTGCAGATGCCTTTAAAAAGTCATTAGAGTCGGCATTGATCAAAGCACGATCCTAACTATGACCCAAACACAGTTGATTATGGGCATGCCGATCATTGTAACGGTCTGTGATAACGCCGCTACTGATCAAACATTCACGAGCGTTTTTGATTTTTTTCGAGCGGTGGATCAACGATTTAGCACATATAAAAAAGATAGTGAAATTTCGCAAATCAACGATGGGCGGCTCTCTTTGAGACAGGCAAGCGCACAGATGCAACATATTTTTCGTCTTGCTGAAGAAACAAAACAAGCGACAGATGGTTTTTTTGATATTTTTTTGAATGGCACGTACGATCCGTCAGGGATAGTGAAGGGCTGGGCAATTCATGAAGCAGCACAACTTTTGCGGACAAAAAAAGTAAAAAATTTTTCTGTCGAAGCTGGTGGTGACATTGAAGTGTCAGGAAATAATCCGGAGGGTAAAACTTGGCGCATTGGCATCAAAAATCCTTTCCAACAAGAAGAAATTGTGAAGGTGCTGTATATTCGTGATAAAGGTGTCGCGACATCAGGGACGTATATTCGAGGAGAACATATTTTTAATCCAAAAACTGGCAAAGCCGCCAACGAAATTGTAAGTCTAACGGTCATCGGTCCCAATATTTACGAAGCAGATCGCTTTGCCACTGCTGCATTTGCGATGGGCAAAAAAGGCATTGAGTTTATCGAAAAGACACCAGAACTTGAAGGGTATATGATTAATCACGATGGCATTGCCACATATACATCTGGGTTTGCAGCATATACGGAGGAGATATGAAGTTTATTGATGATTTTTTAAACTCCATCACGATGTATCGATTAGTACTTTATTACCTTGCCTTGTTAATCGGTGTCGCAGCTGTTCTGGCAACTTTTCACTTGCTTCCTTTTTCTCCATTGGCACTTTTATTCTCAACTGGATTTTTGCTGATCGTGTGTGCTATTGGTAACTGGATTTTTGCTTGGGCGTTTGACGCGCCCACAAATATCGAATCAATTTACATTTCGGCACTTATCTTGGCCTTAATTTTATCTCCAATCAAAAGTTACCATGATCTGCCGATTTTTTTCTGGGCTGCAGGATGGACAGTGGCGTCAAAATTTATGTTTGCGATCAAGCGCAAACATCTCTTTAATCCAGTTGCAGTCGCAGCTGTCATCATTGCTTTCACCACCGAAGGTTCAGCAACGTGGTGGATCGGAACTGCGGTGATGTTGCCGTTTGTTTTATCCGGTCTAGTGATTGTCCGTAAAGTTCGTCGTTTTGACTTAGCGTTTTATTTTTTCGCTGCCGCGCTTGCAACAATTTTTGGGTTTAGCCTGCTTCGGGGCAATGACCTATTCACGATTATTGAGAAAACTTTTCTTGATACACCAATTCTTTTCTTTGCATTTGTGATGATCACTGAGCCACTCACTACTCCGCCTACTGCTTTTCTGCAAAGTATTTATGGCGCGCTAGTGGGATTTCTTTTCACTCCTCAACTGCAAGTTGGCTTCTTTTCTTCAACACCTGAGTTGGCACTTGTGGTCGGAAATCTCTTTTCCTACGCAGTAAGTCCGAAAGCAAAATTATTTTTGCCTTTGAAGAAAAAAATTCTGGCTAATAAACAAGGTGATGTGTACGACTTTATTTTTGATCTTCCTGAGCCAATGCCGTTTGATGCTGGTCAATACTTAGAATGGACACTGGCAGATGTACCAATTGATGATCGTGGCAATCGCCGGTACTTCACGATTGCGTCTTCGCCAACTGAGAAAGAAATTCGCATGGGTGTGAGATTTTACGAACCCGCAAGTGAGTATAAAAAAAAATTGCTCAATTTAAAACCAGGCCAACAAATCGTCGCCGCGCAACTGTCCGGAGATTTTACGTTACCAAAGGATCCCAACCAAAAACTCGTTTTCATTGCGGGTGGCATTGGCGTGACACCATTCCGCAGTATGTTGAAGTACTTAATTGATAAAAAAGAAAAGCGTGATATTACTTTATTTTTCGCAAATAAAACGGTCGATGAAGTTGTGTACAATGATGTTATTGATACGGCCCGCAAAAAAATTGGTACTAAAGTCTATTACTTGTTAAGTGACGCGAAAAAAGCTCCCAACAACTGGCCTGGATTAACTGGTCGTCTCACCCCCGAGATACTGAAGAAAAAGGTCCCAGATTTTATGGAACGTACCTTTTACTTATCGGGACCAAATGCAATGGTGATAGGTTACGAAAAACTTCTTGCCAATCTTGGTGTAAAGAAAAAACAAATTAAAGTAGATTACTTTCCTGGGTTTGTATAAAATGAATGCAACTGTAATGAAAAAAATCTTTTTTATTTCTTTCAGCTTTTTTTTATCAGTTTCTTTTCTAATATCTCCACAAGTGGCAGTTGCTCTCAGTACCTCAACGCCACAAGTCTATTGGGGCGGATATCTTTCGGGAACGCAGTATGGCCCAAACTACGGAACTGCTCCTTGGGATTTAAATACCTGGAGTAAATTCGAAACAAATGCAAAGAAAAAAGTTTCCATTCTTTCGTTCAGCACACCTTGGTACAACGCAAAAGGTTGGCCGAATGGCTACGTTCCTTTTGTACCTAGCCTTTTTGACACAGTCCGCGCCCGCGG
This sequence comes from Minisyncoccota bacterium, assembly GCA_003173865.1. GTDB lineage: Bacteria > Patescibacteriota > Microgenomatia > UBA1400 > PJMF01 > PJMF01. The sequence continues at coordinate 6,423 of PJMF01000014.1, read as the reverse complement.
CGCGATTCCTTTAATGAACTGGGGCTCATGGGACTACAATAATGGACCAAATCAACCAGAATTTTCGCTCAAGAATATTGCACAAGGAAATGTGAAAGGATTTAAGGGTCAGACCTTTGACGCGTACGTCACGACATGGGCACGCGCTGCAAAAGCGTGGAATCATCCATTTTTCTTACGTTTTGATTGGGAGATGAATGGTTGGTGGCAATTCCCATGGGGCACAGCCAAAAATCCTTCTACCAATGTTGCCATTAATGGAAACACCCCCGCAGACTATATTGCTGCCTGGCGTCATGTACATGATATTTTTGTCCGCGAAGGGGCAACTAACGTCACGTGGGTGTGGTGTCCAAATATTAGTGGTGGACAAACTGTGCCTATGTCACAGCTCTATCCTGGCGATGCATATGTTGATTGGACCTGTTTAGATGGATACAACAAGGACTTTAAAAATTGGCTCACATTTAATAAAGTATTTGGTGGCGATACTACTTATGGTCTCAAAAATAGCTACACTGAAATTACTTCGGTTGCTCCTAAAAAGCCTCTGATGCTCGGTGAGTTTGCATCTGATGAATGGGGTGCAGATAAAGGTTCTGGTGTAAGCAAAGCTGCATGGATTACTGATGCGCTGAAAACACAACTACCAAACAACTTTCCGTTAATTAAAGCAATTGTATGGTTCAACTGGAACTCTGACACCGGTAGTAGTTATATTATCGAAAGCACAGCCGCAGCCCAAAATGCATTTGCAGATGGAATTTCTTTGCCGTATTACGCAACAAACACATTTGGTTCAATAAATACATCACCTATTCCACCGTTAGGAACAGTATCAGCATGTGTCCCTCGACCAGCATGCTTAGATAGTACTCCTCCTTGCGAAATTGCTGTACCTATTGGTGGTTTTTGTCCACTGTCCGTGTGTGTTGGAGATACTAATGGCGATAAAAAAGTCGATTTACTAGATTACTCTATTGTGGCTAATAACTTCTTGAAAAGCCCTTTGCCTGACCCCCGTGCCGATTTAAATGCCGATGGGAAAGTCGATTTAGTGGACTACAGTCTTTTGTCAAATAATTTTCTTAAAACGTGTTCTTGAAAAAGAATTTACTTAATTTCTTTCTTTCCCTGGAAATAAAAAACCTCCGCCTATGATGTGAAGTATATGAACTTCTGGCCGAGGTTATCTAGCTTTCTATTATAAATCAGTTTCGCTACCAGTCAATAAACGCATATAATAACTAGGTGACACTTTCTAAACTCCTTCATCGTATAGAACTCTCAATTCCCTTAATCCTGCTCAGTGGTCTCATTTTTTCAGGGCTACTCTATGTAATGAATTTCCAAGAAGTCGCGAATATATTTCTTTTCTGGGTATTACTTTTGGGAAGCGTGCCATTTTTGATTAACATGTTGCGTTCGTTTGCGCGCAAAGAGTTTGGTGTTGATTTGATCGCGGCAGTAGGAATTTTATCAAGCCTGATGATTAATGAGTACTTAGCCGGAGCCGTAATTCTGTTAATGCTTTCAGGGGGCGAATTTTTAGAAAGTTTTGCATTACGACGTGCTCGCAAAGAACTCACAGAATTACTTTCGCGCGCCCCCACTGTGGCACATAAAAAAGATGGCCAAAATTTACTGGATGTCAAAGTAGAATCAATCGTGATCGGTGACGTCGTCGTCATCAAATCAGGAGAAGTAATTCCGGTTGATGGCATTGTCATCGCGGGAACTTCTTCCGTTGATGAATCGGCATTAACTGGCGAGTCACTCCCCGTTGAGAAACAACTCCACGCTTCCGTCATGAGCGGTAGCAGGAACAAAGAAAGTGTTTTGGAAGTGCGTGCACTGCGACCAAGTTCAGAAAGTAAGTACGAACAAATTGTGAAATTAGTGCGTGAAGCAGAAAAAAATAAAGCGCCATTCGTGCGTTTAGCAGATAAGTATAGCGTGTGGTTTACAGCAACTGCATTTCTGTTGGCCGCAGTTGCGTGGGCTATTTCGGGAGATCCAGTTCGAGCACTCGCGGTACTAGTCGTTGCCACCCCGTGTCCTCTTATTTTGGCTACACCAATCGCATTTGCATCTGGTATTAGCCGCGCCGCACGGCGCGGCATTATTATTAAACAAGGCGGCGTTATTGAAAAACTTAGCCAAGCAAAAAGTTTTATTTTTGATAAAACGGGCACTCTCACACTTGGAATTCCCAAAGTAAACGAGGTCCTTTCTTTTCAAAACGAAAACGCCGAAACAATCCTCGTCACAGCTGCTTCTTTAGATCAATTATCCGTGCACGTTTTGGCTCAATCACTGACCCAATATGCCAAAGAAAAAAAACTTCAGCTACTGATGCCCGAACACTTTGAAGAGCATCTCGGCAGTGGCGTCAGGGCAGAAATCGATCATCAAACTTGGTACTTAGGCAAACTTAATTTTGTTGAGCAAAAACACATTCACATTTCTCAAGAATTAAAAAAACAACATCAGGAGCGCAAAGAGTCTGGCCAGATGCTTATCTACTTAGCAAATAAAGAAGCAATCATCGGCGCTATTTCTTTTAGCGATACTGTCCGCCCTCACATCAAACATTTTTTTGAATTTTTATCCGTACACGTCCAAAAAGTAGTCATGGCCACTGGTGATAAAAAAGAAGTTGCGCAGCAAATCGCACAGCAAGCAAGGATCAAAGACGTACTTTCTGAGTGTTTACCAGAAGATAAATTACACGCTGTAGAAAATTTACAAAAACACTACTCACCGGTAGTAATGGTGGGTGATGGTATTAATGATGCCCCAGCTCTTGCCAAAGCAGAAGTGGGTATTACGATGGGAGGTCGTGGTTCAAATGCTGCGAGCGAAGCGGGTGACATCGTGATTATGGTAGATGATTTGACTCGTGTTGGCGAAGTGTTTTTATTGAGCAAACGGGTAATGCACATTGCGCGGCAATGCATTTTTGTGGGAATCGGTTTGAGCGTTATCTTGATGCTTGTGGCCACTTTTGGTTACATCAAGCCGGTGTATGGAGCACTGCTACAAGAGCTGATCGATGTCGTCGTGATTTTAAATGCGCTACGGGTGTATATTGAATCAAAGGAACTTTATGAAAAAATATCTGATTGAGTTTATTGGTACGTTTTTTTTAGTTTTGGTTGTCGCCTTAACTGGTAATCCACTTGCGATTGGAGGCTTCTTGATCGCGATGGTCTATGCCGGCGGTTATATTTCTGGTGCTCACTACAATCCAGCAGTAACGTTCACCCTTCTTTTGAGCAAAAAAATCAAAAGCGATGAAGCCGTCCGCTACATGATCATTCAAATGATTGCGGGCGTGTGTGCGGCGGCGATGTATTATTTATTGAAAGGTGTTCTCTTCATTCCGCAGCCTGCAGTTGGCGTCTCACTTATCACTGCGTTAATTGTAGAAATTGTATTTACTTTCTTGTTGACTCACACTATTTTGCGCGTAGCTGCAAGCAATGAAGTGAAAAACAATCAGTACTTTGGCTTAGCAATTGGTTTGGCACTCATGGTCGGTGCATTTGCCGGCGGACCAATTTCTGGCGGGGCATACAATCCTGCAGTTGGAGTCGGACCGTTGCTATTTGATTTGAGTCACTTTGGGCAACACTTGCCATCAGCAATTCTTTATATCGTTGGACCGTGTATCGGCGGGGCACTGGCGAGTATTGTGTATGGGTGGGAGTAGGCTAGGCGACCATACTTTGAATTTTTCGAGTGAACTGTGGATACTTTTCCGTTGCTTCGACAATTGGTGCTATCAGATTTTTGAAATCACGCTTTCTTAACCATGCAATGCGGTATTCTTTATCGATAAAATTTTTTATTATTCTTGCCACTTCAGTCATATCTATTTCTTCCGTTGTGTTTCCAGAACCTTTAATTGAAATTTTCATTTCTGATCCAATATCTTGTAAGGCTAAGATTATCTTTTGATTGGTTACAGACGAAATATCAATAAAAAGTGTATGTGCTGACCATAATTTTTCTTGAAAAAATGGATTTTCTTGAGAAAAAGTATTTTGACAGATATCTACGAGCTTTGTATCTCTAACACCTGCTGTTTGAAGTAATCGCTTAATCATTGTACGAGGGTCACCTTGTACTCTGAGATAAGTCTGAAGAGTCGCCTGCCCAAGAACTGATTTAATATCATCGACTAATTTTTGTAGAACAATCTCCCGCGGATAGCTATCATCCATCTGCCGAATCACTGTTTCAGGATTTATCTCACTTAACGCATTGAGTAGAGATTCCATAGTTGAATATGTGGTCTTCTTTATTTTTTCAAAAATGACGTTCCCTGTACGATTCCTGTCATCTATATATTCCGTTATAGCTCGTTTAATCAATTCGCCAAATTTTACTTTTAAAGCGTTAATTGTAAATTGATCAACTTCAGCATCTACTTTTTCTCGCCATCTTTCACCTTTATTTGAAATTAAAGTATTGATTTTAATTAAAGTCAGCATATCTGATTTTATCGAAGCAAATATTGGATCAGTATCTGTGGTATACTAATCTTGATTTTGAAAACTTTCTACAAGTATCATCACTCGAGGTAGAGAACTACCATTTGCCAATGAATTCAAGACATCCAACGCTTGATCAAATTTAACCGCTAGGATATCAAGTTTCCCTGCTAATGTGTGAATTGCATTTTCTTGACCCTGAAATTTCGTTTGAATAATTGCTTCTGTTGCTGTAGCTGCATTACCTAGGGATTGAAGAATACGTCTTTTTTCACTTGTGATAAGCATCTTGAGTTCATTGCATTCGTTCATTTCAAGTCCGATGCTATTATGAAATCTTGTTCGCTCAAAATTAATGGATGATGCTTGTTTGACGCCATCTAAGATACTTTTTGCGTCGTGCATTGCCGTTTTCAGACCAATTTCACCTTTTTCCAAACCTCTCCTCACAGTTTCAAATATGGGGTTTTGCTCTAAGTCCTTCAAAATTATCGCGCCAAGACGTTCGTTCTTTGAATTTTGTAATTCAGTTGAAACTTCTTGTAATACGGTTTCGAGTTCTTCATTCTTATACATTTTCAAGAGGGCTAAATTGTCATTCAATACTTTAGACAAACTGTTATAAAGCTCCTGCGCTTTAGCTTGTGTGTCACATTCTGTAAATTTTGTAATTTGAGTTCGACAGATATTGATATTCCCTCTCACTACCTGATGAACTAGATTAATTCGCAGATCTTCTAGCTGTTTCTGTAAGGTTTTCAGCTTCTCGGTTGGTGGACTAAAAACCGTATCTAAGGCAGTATTAGCTTGATCCTCAGGTATGTGTCGATTTATTAAATGAGTTGATTGAGAAGCTCTTTCTGTAGAGAGAGACCCCAGAATTTTTTCAATTTGCTGCTGATCATTGGCCAGTCTATTTACAATCTGATTCCGTTTTGTTTCTATTTCATTCCAGCTAGAGAGTATTGAAACTGTAGCTAATTCACCTGAGTAACTTTCAATATTCATTTCTACTGCAGTTTGAGCGGCCTCTGCTTCCTTCAAAATAGGTAAATTTGGCAATTCTCCTAAAAGCACATTTTGTTTATTGGCTTCAGGATTTAAGTCAGCTATAAGATCGTGGACTTCTCGCGTAAGTAATGCCACGTGATCTACACGTTCAACTGTATAGAGAGTAGGTTCCGACGCAAGTTTACGTGCTTTTGGAAACATATATTTTTCGACCATCTGGATAAGAGCCCGAGCCCTTTCATACGGAGGCAACATATTGCTGATAAAACGATTTTCGAGCGGTTCAGCCTCTGGAGCACCTACTGGTTCCTTTGCAGCAAGTACTCTTTGTGCTAAAGCCTCGAAGAAACCTGGAGCAGAGACAGTTCTTTCTAGAACCTCTACAGTTTCTAAAACATTCGAAACGGAAACTAGATCTGGATTTTCTTTGATCCTAACAACAAAACTTTTTAATAAAGTGCCTAAATAATCTGCAGCCTCATTTGCTACCGCTTTTATAGGTTCTGGTGGGAGACGTTTATGAGCCTCAACAAGTAACTCACCTATTCCCTGCAACTGAGTCATCACTGCTTCTAAAGTTGGTGTAAACTCCTGTTGGTTTTTCGCTTCGAGTGCTTTTCGAGCGGAATCAGCAAGTTTACTCAATAAAGCTTCAAGTTCTCTCTTTTCTTTTTCTCTCTCAGCATCCACTAGTGATGTGTCTATCTTTGGTTTTTCATTGTCTGAATCTGCCATATTATTCAGTGTATCAGAAACAAAGACATCAGTGCACCCTAGCAAAAATTGCCCTGAAATACTATAATCTTGCCCTGAGCCAGTTGTGCTCAAGTATTCTGCTCGTCAGGGTAGCTCAACCGGTTAGAGCGCCACACTCATAACGTGGAGGTTGGGAGTTCGAGTCTCCCCCTTGACA
>PJMF01000030.1 GCA_003173865.1 Minisyncoccota bacterium | reverse complement strand
AATAACGCTCGTGTTGTTCATTTTTCATGTATAATCTGGCCAAATCTATTTCGATAAAGGAGATTTATGGTAGCTGTGGAAACAACTCAAAGAGTATTAAGTGCAACGAGTGAGTGTGATACTTATACTGATCTTAATGCAGTACATCAAAAAGCAGAGACAGTAATTGCACATATTCAAAAGGGACGCGAACTTCTTAAAAAGAAAATGATCAAAAATGATCAAAATAGAGGTCCTCTTGAAAACGGTTCGTTTTTAGACAATATTGCTTTAGAGAGAAAAGATGATCAGTTGCTCCATGTGATTCAAAGACGAAGGAAATGGGAAATTGCTCACGCTTATAAACGCCTTGGCCAAGATCCTGAAGCGCTCTCCCTATTATTCAACGCTACCTGGAAACTTTTGATGGAGTAAGTTTAGGTCCCATCCTACTTCCTAAACTGAAAAGTAGAGAGAATCTTGTTCAAAACACTGGAATATTTATCTGAGTTTTGCGGAGTAGCAAAAACCGTTTTATCTACGATCATGACGTAATGTGGTCCAGAAAAATAATACTCAGAGGTTTGAGAAGTATAAAGACAGTTGTCCATAGTGAACATCTTGCCCTGCATACCAGCAAGGTTAGCAGTTTGGAGATCGCCTATTTTTGCAGTGGTGCGGCATATTCTTTTATTCGCATCATACTGTTGCTTCACATAATCATCATAGGAAGTTTTTATATCTTCCAGGTATGCCGCAGAAAATACGTAACCGTCATGGGGCTCTGGAGTATGTTGAGTGGGATCTGAGTAGCGGATTGTCAACAAATAATCTGGAGCAGTTGGTTCCTCAAAAACTGCGTTTGACGGGTACTGGAAAGTAAAGTGTTGTCCAGAATACGTTTTCCAGTTTGCAGTATCAACTTCGCTTTTGTGAGGTAGCTGTCTAAATACACTAATCACTCCCACGAGAACCACTAGAATCAACGCCATCATTCCAAGCACTGGTGGTTTATGAGTTCGCCGTTTGGGTGATTTCATGGAGCTATTTTGGTTTAAACAGTTTGGCTTGTCAAAAGGGAAACTTTTTGAGGCAATTGGTTCCCTAAGCATGAATTTTAATTTGTCTCAAGAAGTTTTGAATTACGCTCTAGTGTAATGGTAAAATACACTATGTTTGATCCCCAAGCGTACATTCAAGATTTTCCCATTTTGCAGCGCAAGATTCATGGCGACAAAAGACTCATTTATCTGGATAATGCAGCTACTTCGCAGAAGCCTCAACAGGTCCTTGATACCATCACCGAGTACTATACTCAACATAACGCCAACGTACATCGTGGCATTCATCAACTTGGGGATGAAAGTACAAAAATCTTTCATGCGGCGCGCAAGACGATTGCCACATTTTTTGGTACTGATCCTCAAGAATTTGTCGTCGTACGCAACACGACAGAGGCAATCAATCAAGTTGCCTATACCTGGGGTGAGGAGTATCTGACTGCAGGTGACGTTATTCTGATCAGCGAGATGGAACATCACAGCAATATTGTGCCTTGGCAAGAACTGGCACACCGTAAACATGCTCAATTAGCATATCTAGATGTTGATCAAATGGGTCGATTGAGTCTGGATCAATTAAGAATCCAGATCAAAACTTATGGAAATAAACTTAAACTGGTCGCGCTGACTCATGTTTCCAATGCGATTGGCACACTCAATCCAATCAAGGAAGTAGTTGAAATTATTCATGCTGACTCGCCAGAAACTCAAGTTCTTGTTGACGGTGCACAAGCAGCCCCTCATCTCGCAATCGACTTTCATCGTCTTAATGTTGATTTTTATGTGGTTTCAGCTCATAAAATGTTGGGCCCAATGGGGATGGGGGGGTTATTTATTCGTCGCGATCTCTTAAAAAAAATGAAGCCATTTTTATTTGGCGGTGGCATGATTAATGAGGTTACCAAAGAAAAAACCACTTTTGCTGAAGATCTTGAAGAACGATTTACAGCTGGGACTCCAGATGTAGCTGGATTAGCTGGGTGGGCAGCTGCGTGCGAATACTTGGGGAAGATGGGCATGCATACTCTGCAAGAATATGATCAAACATTGGTTGAGCATGCGTTACGACGCTTACGAGAAATCCCTCAGATTAAAATTGTTGGTCCTCTTTCTGCAACACAACGAGTTGGATCAGTCGCGTTTTTATATAAAGGAGTACACGCTCACGACGTGGGGCAGATACTTGATTCGGAAGGGATCGCAGTTCGTAGTGGTCACCACTGTACAATGCCACTTCATACCAAGTTTGAGTGGCAAGCAACTGTGCGAGCGAGTTTTCAACTCTATAATACCAGCGAAGATATTGATGCATTAATTGAAGGCTTAAAAAAAGTGCAGAAAGTGTTTGGTCAATAATATGTCCGATCTTTACCATGAAGTTATTCTCGAAGAGTTTAAACATCCACAAAATTATGGATCAATTGCAGATGCAGATTTGATACTGCGCGAGCGCAACTCATCTTGTGGCGATGAAGTTACAATTTATTTAAAAGTTTGTGACGAAAATGGTCAGCAAAAAATTACTGATATCAAGTGGGAAGGTCAAGGATGTGCAATTAGTCAAGCGGCCATGAGTGTACTTTCGGCGACAATAAAACAACAAGGTATGACAACCCAGCACGTTACCACGTTGACTCAGTCACCAATCGAAGAGCTCCTAGGATTAGACGAAATTTCCATTGGTCGCATAAAATGTTTATTGCTTGGAGTCCAAGCGTTTAAAAAAGCATTGCAAAATAAGGAATCAAAATAATGACTCAATTTTTTGTGGGTTCGACCAATCAAACAAAAGTAAATGCAGTTACATTGGCAGTTCAAGAGAAGTATCTTCATTCGCTGGTTGAAGGTTTTGCTGTGTCTAGTGAAGTGAGTCACCAACCGATGAGTGATGAGGAAACGCGTCAGGGTGCAGAAAATCGTGCTCGTGGAGCTCTGGCAGCAGGACTCGAAAAGTATGGACAAGAAACTGAATGTTTAGGAATAGGTTTGGAAGGCGGTGTATATGAAGAAAAAAATATCATGTGGTCAACAGTTTGGGGTATAGTCATTACACAAGACAATCAAATTTTTTCAGCAAATGGTGCACGTATTCCGGTTCCAGAAATAATTGCAGAAAGGATCCGTAATGGAGAAGAGATGGGACCGATTATTGAAGCAATGACCAAGATTAAAAATTTGCGCCAACGCCATGGTATGTTTGGTGTGATCACAGCAGGTTTTGTCAGTCGCACTGAAGAGTATGCGAGCATCGCTAAAATGGCGATTGGCCAGTGGTATGGGAGAGATTGGCAGAAAAACTTGTGATGTTTTGTTACAATACACCTCAAATAATATGAGAGAAATTAAACTACGAGGTTTATCTCCAGAAGATGCTTTTATCGAGACTTTGAGAGGTCTCCCAGAGAATGAACAGGCGAGATTAGAGTTAATAAAACATTTTGATGAAGAATCAAAAGATCATTTGGCGAAGTTACTTGTTACTGCTCTGCTTTTTATTATTGAAACTCAATTCAATGTGATAAAGGGAAATCCCAATTTTTTTGTTGCAATTGTTTTGATCTTTACATCTACAAGTTTTTGGCAAGCGTATCTAACGAGTGAAAACTTGAGGATATCTCGAAAATTAAACGATGATAATTAATATTGCTCGACAAGTACTGGCTCGTCAGCTATGATCGAAGAACTTTTATAAACCTATGATTAAGCCCCAAAACTTTACCGCGAAGCTTGCTGATAAAGTTGAGTTGAACTCTAAGTACGTCCAACTCAATTTTGAACTAATACTACCGAACCACATGGAGTTTGTTGCTGGGCAGTATATTTCTCTCTCGATTGCAAACTCTCTTGAGCGTCGTTCTTACTCGATATACAGTTCGCCGGATAATACGCATGGTTTTGAGGTGTTGCTGGATATTACTCCCCAAGGAATCGGTTCTCGATACTTAAATGGTCTACAGTTTGGCCAAGAAGTGCAGTTTTTGTCACCACTTGGGTTTTTTACAGTTCCAGATGGGATACAGAATCCGCTGGTGTTTGTTGCCACTGGATCAGGCGTAGCGCCAATGCGAAGCATGATTCTTGACCAGCTTCAAAATAAAAAAAATACACAAAAGATCGTGCTCCACTGGGGACTTCGTCATGAAGAGGAACTTTTTTGGGAAGATGAGATTGAAGATTTGATTGCAGATTTTCCCAATTTTCAGTTTCATCCGGTGATTTCTCAAGCAAAAGGGCCGTGGCCGCTGTGCCGTGGCCGCGTGACTGATTGTTTGTTAGGCCATGAGTTGCTGCCCAATGCCCACTACTTTTTGTGTGGAGGTACAGCAATGGTTGATGACGTGCAGACAATTCTCAAAGAAAAAAATATTCCAAAAGAAAATATCCACAGGGAGAAATTTTATTAATATGCCATCAACACAACCGAAAAAAAAACCAGCAGTAGTCCAGACAAAACAAATTGGTAAGTATAAAGTTGAAGTGATCAATGAAAAATGTATTAGCGCGGCGAGTTGTGTAGCAATTGCTCCAAAAGTTTTTGATCTTGATGAAGAAGGAATCGCAATTATTCTTTCACAAGATGGTGAAGATGATGAAACGAAGCTACTTGCTGCCCAAAGTTGTCCCACTGCTGCTATTATAGTTACAGATACAGAAACAGGTGAGCAGGTTTGGCCACGTTAGGAGCACTATGAAAAATGTACCTCTATTAATTGGCACTTTAGTTGGAACTGTCGCGTTAATTGCATTTATTGCCTTAACGTTCTCAAGTCCATCCACTAAACCACAGCCTGTCGATTCAGCAACTGTGTTAGGAAAAACGCATAACGTTAAAGGTCCTGAGAATGCAAAAGTTACTTTAGTGGAGTTTAGTGATTTTCAATGTCCAGCGTGTAAGGCAATTGAGCCAACAGTCCAGCAAATTTTGAAAGATCACCCAAGTGATGTGCGTTTAGTGTATCGTTACTTTCCATTAGTCCAAATTCATAAGAATGCACAACAGGCAGCTCTTACAGCAGAAGCGGTTGCGCAGATGGGGAAGTTCTGGGAAATTCATGATCTTCTTTTTGACAAACAAGATGAATGGGCCGATTTATCCGATAAAGATGTGAAGGCAAAATTTGATGAATACTTGAGTAAATTGCAGATTGACAAAAAGGAATTCAAGAAGAGAATAGATTCTCAAGAAGTCCAGACACAAATTACCGAAGATGTTGCTGACGGTACAAAATTAAATATCGATGGCACACCGACGTTTTATGTAAATGGACAAAAGACTTCTGCCCCGGAGTTGATCACAACTGTCGAGTCTGCATTAAAGAGTAGTCGTCAGTAATTACTTCGTTACTGTGAGCTACTAAAATAAAAGGGGCTGTATGAAAAAATTCATTCCATTTGTTTTTCCTCTGATTGCAATTTGTTTGGTGCTTTTCTTGGCGATGCGGTGGTATAACTCCAAAACGAGTCGTGAAGGGACACAAGCAAAAATTGCTCAATTTGATGACACCACACAAATTGATAACTTAAGTGCTTCAGATTCAAGTCGTCTAAAACACCCTGCTCAAGATGAAAAAAGTGTTGACTTGAGTGGGGCAGGTGATGCAAAAGGTCAAGTTCGTTACGACGTCACGAATGGTAAAGTGTACATGACTTTGACTGCAAGTTTGCCAGATGCTGGAAAAAGTATCTATCAAGTGTGGTTTAAGGACGTGAATGGTGAGTCAAAGAAAAAAGCATTTACTTTGGTAAATGCAAAAGGTGGATACGTGGGAAGTGCGGCTGTTTCAGCCGACATGCTTCCTTTCGAAGTTGTAGTGAGTAAACAGAAGACAGCAGATGATGCGGCGATGGGAGCTACAGTCTTGAGTGGAGTGATCCAAAAGGATTCAAATTCTCCTTCTTGATACCGCCCTCGAGTGTGATACGCTTAATGGCGCTCATTATTAATTTATACAACCCTCTAAACAGGGAAAAGGAGCAACATGGCAGATGCAGGAGCATTCAGCTACACAAATAAAAAGGGTCAAACCTACTACCTTCACACCCGTGAAGTCACATTAAAGAACGGCCGCAAACAAACGATTTTCTTCTTTGCTCGCGATGTCCGTCCTCAATATGCTTTGCAAGCAGTGCCAGCTGGTTACATGGTCATGGAAACTGAGCGCACGGGTATGCCAGTCTTGAAGCGTTCTGGGAAAAAATAAATTAAAAAATTGAAGTGATGAAGGCCCCCAGTCTTGCGACTGGGGGCCTTTTGTTACGATATAATACAGAGGTATATGTCTTTGACAAAAGATGATGTGTATCAACGTCTTGCACAAGTCATTGATCCTGAACTTGGTATTGATGTCGTAAAACTTGGTCTGGTGTACGATGTGTCACTTTCAGAAGTACAAGGAAAAACAAAAGTGCATATTGTCATGACACTCACTACGCCTGGTTGTCCTTTAGCCGGCATGTTTGACTCAATGGTTCGTGATGCCTTGTACGGTTTACCAGATTTGGACGTTGATCAAGATATTTCACTCGAATTAACTTTTGACCCCCCTTGGATTCCTGATATGATGGACGAAGAAGCACGAGCGGAGCTGGGGTTTGATTAATTCGAGTTTCACATTTCTCAAGTGCGAGAACGCACGTAGAGAAATTTAAAAAATACAAATTTTGCAAAGGAGGAATATGGAGCAACTGAATATAGCAAAGTTACTTAATCTGGGAGAAATAACTATTAAACAATCATTAGCAACACATGAAGCCGAACAAGTGTTTGATAGAGGAACTAAATTAAAAATACAAATAGATGGGGATACGCCAACGAACACAGTTTGGGTAGCAGTTATTGGTGCTTTGGGAGAACTAGGAGAGCAATATCTTGTTCGATTTGACGATCTTAGAAACGCTCTTGAGGATGAAAATCTAGCAGATTCAGACAATTCTGATACTTCACATGAGGCTCATGTATGAAAATCTACCTTGGGGCAGATCATGGTGGCTTTGCATTAAAAGAAAAAATCAAACATTGGTTGCTTTCCAACAACTATGAGGTTGAAGACTGTGGTGCGTTTGAACTAGATCCAGAAGATGATTACACTGATTTTAGTTTTGCAGTAGCAGAAAAAGTCAGCGCCGATAAGACTAATAACTCACGTGGAATTTTAATTTGTCGATCTGGTGCAGGAGCAGTCATTGCTGCAAATAAGGTCAAACGTGTGCGCGCGGCAAATGTGCAGAACGCTACAGCCGCCCAACATGCACGCAACGATAATAACGCAAATGTGATTGGTTTAGCTGGTGACTGGATTTCCGAAGCGGAAATTGAGCCAACAATTCAGGTTTTTCTGGACACGCCATTTTCAGATGCTGAGCGTCATCGTCGCCGAGTCCAAAAAATTATTGATTACGAAAATTGCAATTAAAGTACTAAAGGAAACATATGCAGGTTACGCCAGCTATTCTTACTGATTCGTTCGCAACATTTCAAAGAGAACTTGAGTCAGTGCGCTACTCGTCGGCAATTGAGGCAGTTCAAATAGATGTGATTGACGGATTGTTTGCTGATAATATCACTGTAACACCAATTGATCTGACAGTTGCTGAGTTTGACCCACTCAAAATTGATTTGCACCTGATGACTGAAGAACCAATGGATTTTGTCTACGAAGCCGAGGGACTCAAAGAATATCTCCCGATCCGTCGCATTTATGGCCAAATAGAAAGAATGAGTCACCAAGTTGATTTTCTCCAAGAAGTTAAAACAAATGTTTGGCAGGCTGGTTTGGCCCTGAACATATTTACGCCTCTAGAAGAAATAAAAAAAGAGGTATGGGCCGATCTAAAGTATGTGTTATTGATGAGTGTTGAAGCTGGCTGGCAAGCACAGACTTTTAATAAGCTTGTACTTGATAAAATTAAAAGACTCCGTGAACAATTTCCTAAGACGAGTGATTTGCATATTTTGGTTGATGGAGGCATCACACTGGAAAATGTTGCAGAAGTGATGAAGGCAGGCGCCGATGAAGTAGCGATTGGTAACGCTATTTGGAAAAGCAACGATCCGATTGGGACAATTGAGGATTTTCTGAGTCTAAGTGCACGGTGATGATTTCCTTCATTTATGTTTAAATAAAGCTATTCATTCCTGCCCAGGTTTGAATCAAACCTATGAAAACTCAGATTACCATTCCCAAGGCAAAACAACATTGTGGCATCAAGTATGTTGCAGTATTCGGGAGCGCTGACATTGATGAGCAGCATCCACTCTATCACGAAGTGTTTGTGGTAGCACGTTATCTTGCATACCACGATAAGATCGTTGTTAACGGTGGCGGGCCAGGGGTGATGGCCGCAGCAACTGCTGGTGCACAGGCTGCCGGTGGTGAAACGCTTGCAGTGACTTTCTATCCGACTGATATGCCAGATTTCGAAGGACGTTTCATTGGGAATCATGTCGATAAAGAAATCAAAACCGCAAACTACATCGAGCGCATGTTTGGTCTGATGAATCACGCTGATGCGTTTATTATTTTCCAGGGTGGCACGGGGACTTTAAGTGAATGGGCGACGGCATGGTTACTTGCACATCTTTATTATGGTCATCATAAGCCGTTGATTCTTTACGGTGATTTTTGGCACAAAGTGATGGGAGTGATTAACGAGAATTTCTTCATAGGTGAACACGAAAAAGAAGTCTACAAAATTGTCAAAAACGAAGAAGAGTTAATCACTGTTTTAGATACTTTTGAAAAAGAACTTGAAGAACGATGTAACTTGCCTCGTCCGACTCTTGAGCAAGATTCTTCGCTGTATTCTGCAACTGAACCAACTCCGTATATTGAGTCGTCTACCATTACAGATATCGAACCGCCAGTAACGAAGCAACCTTCAAGTTTAATGAGTTTAGTTTCGACAGCTCGCAGTAGAAGAGGATTACCAAGTAAAGCCGCTTAACTTATGCATGACGTTATTACTATTGGTTCAGCTACAGTTGATATCTTGATGAAGTCTTCTCAGTTTCATCTGCAGTCCGCTCAAGAAGGATTACTGCTTTGTGAGGCATATGGCGGAAAAATTGATATAGAAGAATTTGAGATCCATAGTGGTGGTGCGAGTACTAACACGGCTGTTGGTTTTCGAAGGATGGGCTTCCACACGGCCTCAGTCGCCGAAGTCGGCAAGGATTTTTTAGGGCAAATCATTTGGGATGAACTCAAACGAGAACAAGTTGATACTGACTTTATTATCACCGAAAAAAGTGAACAAACCGCTGTGTCAGTGCTGTTAATTTCTCGTGATGGTGGACGTTCAGCGTTGACACATCGTGGAGCAGCATCAATGCTCGAAGCTCGAGATATGCCATGGCAAGCACTGACCGAAACACGTTGGATTCATTTGTCTAATGTCAGTGGGAATAAAGAGTTATTGTTGCGATTATTCGATCACTTAAAAACCTCACTTGTTGGGCTCTCTTGGAATCCTGGTTCTCATGAACTTGAACTTTTAGCCAAGGAAGAATTAAAAATAGAACACATTCAATGTGATGTTTTTGTAGTCAATAAAGAAGAGTGGGCTGTAGTAAAAAATATCCAACAGAGCATTCAACGTCACATTCCGTACGTGATCGTCACTGACGGCGCACGTGGTGGCGAAGTATACTTAAAAGGGAGTTACCAATTTACTTACGAACCTCATCAAGTAAAAGTGATGCAAGAAACTGGCGCCGGAGATAGTTTTATCGTGGGATTTGTCTCAGCGCATTTGTTAGGAAAAGACTTAGTGGAGTGTGTGGAGTGGGGTAAGCGTAATGCAGCCAGCGTCGTGCAACAGATGGGAGCTAAAAAAGGATTGCTACGTCGAAAGGATTTAGGAATATAAATTTTTTTAAAATATGACTGATTATAAAGTAATTCTTCAGCAAGAAATTCAAGAACTCAAAGATAGAGTTACAAGTGCTGTGTTGCCTGATGAAGTAAAACGCAAAGTTGCGAAAGATGTGGTGGCGCTCGAGCGTTCAGTGGAACTTGGCTCGTATGATGAAAAGTACGAAAAAGTTTCCCACTATATTGACTGGATTTTAAAAATCCCCTGGCAAAAAGAGTCTGAAGACACACTTGATATTGAAAAAACGAAAGCAGTGTTTGAAAAACATCACTTTGGCATGCAGGAAGTGAAGGATCGTTTTCTCGAGTATGTGTCTGTATTGAAGTTGAATCGTGATAAAGGCAATGACGTAAACTTTCGGGCACCCATTTTGTTATTAGTTGGTTTAGTTGGTACGGGAAAAACGACTTTTGCTTACTCCCTCGCGGAAGCACTGAATCGAAAGATTGTCCGCATTCCTTTTGGTGGTATGAGTTCGGCAAAAGATTTGCGTGGTCAATCACGTCTTTATTTAGAAGCCGAACCAGGCGCAGTGATCAAAGGGATCTGTACCGCAGGTGCTCGCAATCCCATTATTTTGCTTGATGAAATAGACCGTATGGCTGAAGAAGCGCGCATGGATATCATGGGAGTGCTCGTAGAGTTGCTTGATCCAGCACAAAATAATGCATTCGTTGATAACTATATTGATTATCCGGTTGATCTTTCTCATGCGATTTTTCTGGCGACAGCAAATAACACGACACACATTGCAACGGCTGTGATGGACCGTTTAGAAAAAATTTCGATGCCTTCGTACACCGATCAAGAAAAGATTGTGATCGCGCAGCGATATATCATGCCGCAGCTGCTGGCTGAGTCTGGTTTAAAACCAGAACAACTCATTATTGATGACTCTCTTTGGCCCCGCATGACACGCCCACTCGGATATGATGCCGGTATTCGTACACTGCAACGGACATTGCAAGGAGTGATTCGGAAGGCTGCACGTATTGTCGTCGAAAAAGGCTATCCCCAAGTCGTGATTACTCAAGATAACGCCAAGATTTTCCTGCCGCAGTATTAGTGGTCTTTCGCAGTATAATCACATCATGTTTTTTAAACTCAAAGAGTGGTTTCTTCGTTACTTTCCAGCAGAAATTTTTGCAATCATTGGTGTGTTTATTGGAGGTACGATAGCGAATTTTTTATTTCATAATCCTGTCGTTACTGCGTTACTGGGTACACTGGGAGAAAACATTGGTTTCTACGGCAAAATTCTCTACAAAGATATTCAGCTGAGGAAGAAAAAAGACGAAAAAATTACTTTGCTTGGATTATTTAAAGTTTTGAGGAATACGATTTTTGAGTTTGGTATTGCTGAGTACTTAGATTTAATTATTCGTCCTTCGGTAATGTATTACTTTTCTACAGTATTAGGTAATGTTACGCTAGGGCTGCTCATTGGAAAATTTGTTGCAGATATCACGTTTTATTCTCCCGCAATTCTTTTTTATGAGTTGAGAAAAAGAATTTTTCAGGACTGAACCAGATTTTTGACACTCAAACCCCTCTTGCATACACGTACGTTTAATCGTACAATTAGTACATATGCAAAAGCAGTCTAAAACCGTCTACACCGCAAGTGAAGCACGCGATAATCTTTATGCGATTCTCAAAGATGCAAGTATTGGTCTCCAGACTTATGAAGTAACGCAACGTGGAGGGAGTCCAATAGTAATTATGAGTAAAGAAGAGTTCAACGGATGGCAGGAAACGTTGGATATTATGAGTAATCCAGATGAGTACAAGGCAATTTTAAAATCTCTAAGGGAAAAGAAAAAAGTTCCACTAACTACAGTAATGAAAAAAATGGGATTAAAAGATGCAGATCTCATTTAAATTAAGTGCTGAGAAAGAACTCAAAAAGTTTCCCAAGAGCGAACAAAAAAAAGTTTTGCGCAAAATAAAATTGCTCTCAGAAAGTCCACTGGCAGGAAAATTACTGAAAGGTGAACTTGTGGGATTGAGAAGTTTACGCGCATGGCCATATAAAATTTACTATTTTTTTAATAAAAGTGAATTACTGATTGTAAGTGTTTCGTGTTAAAATTAAGCCATGAAAGGGAAGCAGATGCAAAAAAAATCTTCGATAAAATTAGAACTGCCAACAGGTGTTGTTTACACTGGTCCAGGAACTGTGCCTACATCAACTGCTTCTATTGGGACCTCCTCCATACAAAAGATAGTTACTGATCTTAGAATAATCTCAAATTCTGGGACGTTTTCTTCAGGAAGTAGTAAATAGTACATGTCTACAGACATGCCAAAGCACTACTTATTTGTGGATTCTTGTGTTATTCAAGCTTCGGGTGATAAAAATAAATCGAAATCAGAAACTGTTTCAGAACTTTTTAGTAGTCTAAATCAGGAAGGGTTCAACCTTGCAATTTCTGAAATTACAGTATTTGAAACACTTCAAGGATTATGGGGACAACAGGCGAAAAAAGTAGCAACAAGATTAAAAGGTTTTGAGTGGAAGGTTATTTCTAATCATGTTTTAACACTGGCAGCAATATTGCAAGGTCTTTATGTGCAAGAGCAGAGAAAAGATGTAGATGTAGGTGATAAAATATTAGCTGCCACAGCCATTCTAGAAAATGGAGTCATCCTAACTGAAAATCATAAAGATTTTCCGCCACCTTTCTTTACAACCAAAAGAAGTATTCCTCTTAAATATTTAATAGATGGAAGGACCAACAAAACGATTGATTTAGCGCTTTATGAACCAAATAATGAATTGATTAGCAGACGAGTAAACGAAAATGATAAATGAAACGGCACGTTTTCCCCTAATTCTGTGATACCATAACGCTATGTCCAAAGCCGCGCAGCTTCAAGCAGTTCGCGATCAGCTGGAAAAAGATTTGCCTCACTTGCCTTTAGGTAACATTAATGAACCCACTGTCCCTGGTGATGGGAGTGCCGACGCAGAATTAATGTTTATCGGTGAAGCGCCAGGGTATTACGAGTCGGTCCAACGCAAACCGTTTGTGGGTCGTTCTGGTCAACTTTTTGTTAACACACTTGCTGAAGTTGGACACCCGCGTGAAACTGTGTACATTACGAACATTGTCAAAGTTCGCCCCCCAGAAAATCGCGATCCAACGCCCCAAGAAATTCTGGCATATAAACCCTATTTAGATCGGGAAATTGAAATTTTATGTCCACTTTTGATCGTGACCCTTGGCCGCTTCAGTATGGGCAAGTTTTTACCTGAAGTGAAAATTTCGCAGGTGCATGGACGTGTTCATCGCGTCAATTGGCAGGGAAAACCACTGTATATTCTGCCCATGTATCACCCAGCGGCGGCTTTACGAAATCCGCAAACCAAAACTGCGTTTGTTCAAGATTTTCAAAAAATTCCTAAAATTCTAGAATGGATAAAAGGACGCGCGGATGTTGATCAACTTGAAAAAGGTCTGAAAGAGGCATTTTTGTAATCCTAGTTAGAGAAAGGCTTTATGTCAGGACTTCGCATTATTCCAATTGGTGGGATGGGGAACGTCACCCAAAACATGTACGTCTATCAATACGAAGACGAAATGCTCATCTTTGATTGCGGAATTGGTTTCCCAACGCAGTATATGCCAGGTGTCGATATCATGATTCCTGATGTGACATATTTACTGGAAGAAATTGAGCACGGCAAAAAAATTGTTGGCATGGTGCTGACGCATGGTCACGATGATCACATTGCGGCGTTGCCGTATATTTTGCCAGAGCTGCCAGAGTTTCCGATTTATGCATCACCATTGACGGCGGGTTTTGCTCGTCAACGAATGAAAGATAGTCCAGTTCAACGAGAGGTTACAGTCTTCAAAGAGAATGAATCATTTGAAATAGGCTCATACTTTAAAGTGGAAGGTTTCCCAATGACTCACTCGGTGCCGGACACGCGGCACTTTGCGGTACATACACCTGAAGGAACTATTTATCACGGTACTGACTTTAAAATTGATCTGCAGCCAGTGGATCATGTGTTGCCTGACTTTGACACGATTTCGCGTCTAGGAAAACAAGGTGTGCTCTGTATGTTAATGGATTGTCTACGCGTCGAACGACAAGATTGGAGCAAGTCAGAATCGGCAGTGTATAGCGCAATCGAAGAATCGATGATTGACGTCAAAGGCAAGTACATCATGACGCTGATGAGTTCGCATATCCATCGCATTCAGCAGACTGTCAACGTTGCAGCGAAATTCGATCGTAAAGTGGTTTTTATTGGTCGTTCAGTTGAGCAAAATGTCGAAGTCGCGATGGATTTGAAAAAATTATTTATTCCGGCTGGCATGATTGTGAATAAACGCGACATGCAAGATTATCGTGATGAAGAGCTGTGTATTATTATCGCGGGAAGCCAAGGACAAGAAGGATCATCACTGATGCGTGCGGTATATGGCGATCATCCCGTTTTGCAAATCAAGCCAAAAGATTGCGTCGTTTTTTCTTCTGATGCAATTCCCGGAAACGAAATTCCTTATTTCGGTGCAATCGATGAACTGTCGCGCAATGGTGTGAAAGTGCTGTATCCCGAAATTATTAAAGATCTCCATCAGTCTGGTCACGGTGGTGCGATGGAACAGCAAATGATGCTCGCGTTGGTGAAACCGCAGTACGTTTTTCCGATGGGTGGTCAAGATCGTCATCGTGAGAAATTTCATGAGTTAGTCGCCGAGAAAATGGGCTACAAAGATCATGAAATTTTGATTCCTGGAATGGGCGATATTTTGGAGTTTAAGGATGGCGTTCCAAAAGTAGTTGATCATATTAATTTACAACCGCGTTTAGTTGATGGTTTGGGAGTTGGTGATGTTGGTCGTTCAGTGCTTTCTGACCGTCAGGCTTTGGGTCGTGAAGGGATGGTGGTCATTGTGATTCCGCGCGTGCACGGCCAGCTCGATAGTAAAAACATCAATATCATTTCGCGTGGATTTGTGTTTATGAAAGAAGCGCAGGAAGTGGTGGAGTTTCTCAAGCAAACCTCAAAAGATGTAATCGAAGAACTCGGTGTTGATGCCAAAGACGAAGACATTAAAAGAACAATCGAACGTCGCCTCGCACGCAAACTCTACAAAATTATTCGTCGGGCTCCGATGATTCTTCCAGTGATTGTGGAGAGCTAGAAGTGGTTGAAGCGGCTCCTTGACCAGAGGCTGCGGTTCGTGCTAATAATATCCTATAATAATTTTCAAGTAACTCTAGTCATCTACTAGATGATTGCTGAACCTGAAAATGTTATAGTTTTTGGTACTCTATGTCTCGACGACGCAAGAAAAAGCCTCTCAAGTTGATTATTAAAAAAGAGACACTGCTCTCAGTTGCTTCAGTAGTACTCATTTTGCTTGGCATTTTGGTGGTCATTTCGTTTACGGGCCAGGGAATGTTTCTCGCAGCCGTCAACTTATTCCTCAGCCAGCGGTTTGGTATGTCGATGTTTTTTCTGCCATTTATTTTTATTTCCTCTGGGATGGTCCTGTTTCAAGCGAAATGGTCGTGGTCAAAGCCCCACGTTTTGTTAGGCACTGTCTTATTAATGATTGGTTCTCTCGGCATGTTTCGTTCGGGCACTGTTGGGTTGAAAACGTTTGCGAATCTAGCCAACCTAGTTACCGATTATGGTGCGTACGCCATTTTTGCTGGATTTATCGTTATTGGCATTATCGTGATGCTACAGTTGACGATGGCCGAGGTGCTAGAAATTCTCGCTGCGCTCATGCCAAAGAAAAAATATCGTCCCGAAGATGTTGCTAACCAAACGCAGCAAAATTTTGCGGCTGCAGGAAATAGTAACTTCAATATGCCAAAACTAAATCTAGGATTTGGTCACGGTGCTGATAAAGGTTTTAGCGTGAATGACCCGACCCAAAAAATATCAGTAAATAAAAACGATAAAAATCAAAATCAAGATCCTGGAACAGCGGTGGCGCAAAACGAGGCCAAACAGCAACCGCTTCAGCAACAAGAACTTGGCCAGCATACGTCAATTTCGCCAAATGATCCAGCGTTTATTTGGGAGTATCCGCCTTTGTCACTGCTTGCCGATAAAGTGGGGGGTGAAGCAAATCGTGGTGATGTGAAAGCAAATGCTGAAATTATCGAGCGCACACTTGGATCATTTGGTATTAAAGCTCGGGTGTCAGAAGTCAATTATGGTCCGGCAGTGACGCAGTACGCATTGGAAATTGCCCTGGGTACTAAGCTTTCTAAAATTACTGGTTTAGCAACTGATCTTGCGCTGGCGCTCGCTGCGCCAACAGGACAAATTCGTATCGAAGCTCCAATTGCGGGTCGTGCGCTTGTAGGTGTTGAGGTGCCAAATCACAGTGCACAGTTTGTAACGCTGCGAACAATGTTGGCGTCAGATAAAATGAAGAAAAATCCTTCGAAGTTGGCAGTAGCATTAGGTCTTAATGTCGCCGGTGAAGAAATCATTGCAGACATCGGTAAAATGCCCCATGTCTTGATTGCTGGATCAACTGGTTCTGGTAAATCGGTTGCGATTAATACGTTTATGTGTTCGATGTTGTTTCGCGCCAGTCCGGCTGAAGTGAAGTTTATTTTAGTCGATCCGAAGCGTGTCGAGTTGACAGGCTATAACGATATTCCTCATTTGTTGACTCCAGTGATTGTCGAGCCAAAGAAAGTTGTTTCTGCTCTCAAATGGGCGACTGCCGAAATGGATCGCCGCTACAAACAACTTGCCGAAGTTGGTGTCAAAAATATTGACTCTTATAACGAGCTCGCTGGCTTTCAAGCGATGCCGAGTATCGTGATTATTATCGATGAACTTGCTGATGTAATGTTATTTGCGCCAGCCGAAGTTGAAGAAAGTATTACACGCATTGCGCAAATGGCGCGGGCGGTTGGTATTCATTTGGTGCTCGCGACGCAGCGGCCGTCAGTTGATGTTATTACTGGTTTAATCAAAGCAAATATCCCAACTCGCATTGCATTTAATGTCTCCTCGATGATGGATTCGCGCGTGATTTTGGATAGTCCTGGTGCAGAAAAATTACTTGGTAAGGGCGACATGCTGTATGTCCCCCCAGATCAAGCGAAACCGACACGCATTCAGGGCACATTTGTTTCGGAAAAAGAAACTAGACAATTGATAGACTTCATTAAGGCGCAAGGCCAGAAACCAGAGTACGAAGAAGATATTACAACGAAGTATCAATCCAATACAATTAAAGGTGGCTCAGGTGGCACTGATGGAGAAGATCGTGACCAATTCTTTGACGAAGCGGTGAAGCTGTTTTCACAGTATGACAAAGCGTCTTCGTCTTTGATTCAGCGCCGACTTTCAGTGGGGTATGCGCGCGCAGCGCGCATCTTAGATCAACTGTATGAAGCTGGATTTGTAGGGCCGGCTGACGGCAGCAAACCGCGCGAAGTGAACATGAATAAAGTGCGAGAATACTTGACGACGCCACAGAACTGATTTTTTATGCTAGAATGAGTTGATATTTTCCTTCGGGGCAGGGTGTGAATCCCGATCGGTGGTATAGCCCACGAGTTTTCTGCTTCTGGCAGTGAAACAGGATTCGGTGCAATTCCGAGGCCGACAGTATTGGTCTTCTCTAGGAGACCTAAGTCTGGATGAAAGAAGGAGCGCAGGCTTTTCTCGTTGCTGAGAAGAGTTGTTTGTGCAATTCTTTTTTCTTTTCCCCCGAATTTTAAATTGGAGTAGTATGTTTACTGGTATTATTTCGCATCTTGGCAGTATTTCTCGTAAGGAAACGGACCAACTAATTATTACTGCGCCCGAGGATCTCATTAAAAAACTTAGCTTAGGTATGAGTATTGCGGTTGACGGGATCTGTTTGACGGTGACTTCTTTTTCGGCGAAAGAAAATGTCTTTTCGATCGATTATATGCCGGAGACGGCTCATCGGACGAACATCCAACATTTGCACGATGGAGATTTAGTGAATTTAGAATTACCGGTGACTGCCGAGACATTGTTTGCAGGGCACATTGTCCAAGGTCATGTGGATGATGTGGCACAAATTCAAGAAATTAAAAATGATGGGAATAGTCGAGTGTTTCGATTTTCCATCAATCCAAAAATCGCAAAATATATTGTCGAAAAAGGATCGATTACAGTGAACGGAATTTCGCTCACTGTGATTGAAGTTGGTGAAGATTTTTTTACTGTAGGAATCATCCCGCATACTTGGGAAGTTACGATGTTGCATACGATGAAGGTAGGGGATTTCGTCAATATTGAAGTCGACATATTAGCAAAATATTTAGAAAGGTTGCGCGTATGATCAAAAAATTAAGCACGCAAACAAGTGTGAGTTCTGACGTTGCAAAAAAAATTCGTGTGGCAATTGTGCGCACAGATTATCACAAAGAAATGCTGATGAGTTTGGAGAAAGCTTGTCGCGAAACCTTAATCCAAAACGCTGTCCCAGAGAAAAACATCCAAACGTACATCGTTCCAGGTAGTTGGGAACTTCCTGTGGTAGCAAGAAAAGTTGCGGCGTTAAAAAAAGCTGATGTGATTATTTGTTTTGGTGTCATTCTCAAAGGACAAACTTTTCACTTTGAGATGATTGCCAATGAATGTGCACGCGCAATGATGCAGATCGCAGTTGAGTATGGCACTCCAGTGATTAATGAAGTATTAGCAGTTTATGACATGAAGGATGCCGCGGCACGAACTGGCGATGATGAGCACAATAAAGGAATTGAAGCTGCAACTGCAGCGCTCAAAGTATTTCAAACATTAGAAAGTATTCAGTAAATATGTCTTCACCGTACATTTCTGTTCAAGAAGCAGTAGAAGAAATTCGTCAAAAGAAGATGCTCATCGTTCAAGATCATCGTGAGCGCGAAGATGAAGGGGATATTTATATCCCAGCTGTTTTTGCAATGCCCCAAGTCGTTAATTTTATGATCACTTTTGCGAAAGGTTTGCTTTGCATGCCCATTACTGAAAAGCGTGCTCAGCAATTGAATTTGCCGTTAATGGTCCCTCCTGATCAAAATCAAGAGTTTACCAAGTGCAGTTTCACGATACCAGTTGATGCTCGAAATGGAATTCGCTCAGGAATTTCTGCTTTTGATCGAGCAAAAACAATCGAAATTCTTTGTAGTTCTGAATCTGTTCCCGATGATTTGGTGCATCCCGGCCATATTTTTCCTCTGATTGCTAAAAAAGGTGGACTGAAAGAGCGTCAAGGTCACACGGAAGCAGCAGTGGAGTTGGCGAAGCTCGCTGGTCTTGATCCAAGTGGGGTGATTTGTGAGATCATTGATGATGATGGTCAGATGCGACGTGGTGAGCGGTTAATTCAGTTTGCACTGGAACATAACCTCAACATTATTACTATTGATGACATTCTGAATTACTTGGAGACTACATAATGCAAGCTCAACCAATTACTATTTTAACTTCTACTCATCTTCCTACTCAATTTGGTACGTTTGAGTTTGGTGTTTTTCAAATGGAAGGAGAAGAAAAGAAACATATCTTTCTGAAATATGGAGATATTTCTCAAGTTACTAAGCCATTATTGGTTCGCGTCCACAGCCAATGTATCACTGGTGAGACATTCCTTTCTTTGAAATGCGACTGCCGTGAACAGTTGCAAACATCAATGAAGCTCATTCAAGAGGCCGGTCGTGGTTTGATCATTTATCTCCAAACTGAGGGGCGCGGAATTGGTCTCGTGAATAAAATTAAAGCGTATGCGCTTCAAGAACAAGGTTTCGATACTGTTGAGGCAAATGAAAAATTGGGACTGCCGGTAGATAGTCGTGACTATCATCCCGCAGCTATTTTACTGAAACAGTTTGGTGTGCATTCAGTGAAGTTACTAACAAATAATCCAGATAAAGTGAGTGCTTTGGAACAAATGGGAGAAGTGAAAGTCGAACGCGTTCCTTTGATTATCGAGCCCAACGAGTTTAATAAAGAGTACTTACGTACAAAACAGCAAAAGTTAGGACACTTGCTTGATCTATGAACAATACCGATCGCGACATTTTTTTTATGAAAAAAGCGCTGCAGCTCGCCAAAAAAGGGATGAGTTGGACAGCACCAAATCCTTTAGTTGGGGCAATCATAGTCAAAAATGATCGAATCATTGGTCAAGGGTATCATCATAAGTTTGGTGGAGATCATGCTGAAGTTGATGCATTGAAGTCATTGAAAGGATCACCTGATTTACGCGATGCAACGCTCTATGTCACTCTCGAACCATGCAATCACTTTGGTAAAACGCCGCCGTGCGTCGATGCCATTTTGCGTCACAACATTGGGAGAGTAGTAGTAGCACACGAAGATCCCAATCCTTTGATGGCTGGAAAAAGTATTAAAAAGTTGCGCGCTGCGGGTGTGCACGTAGAAGTTGGTGTGTTAGCGAAAGAAGCAGAAAAAATAAACGAAAATTTTGTGTACTTTCACACAGCGAAGCGGCCGTTGATTGCCGTCAAGTTTGCAACGAGTTTAGATGGGAAAATCGCTACTAGTACAGGCGAGTCACAATGGATTACAAATGAAAAATCGCGAATGTTTGCGCGCGCGTTGCGCGCGCAATACCAATCAATTTTGGTTGGCAAAAATACTGTTCTTAAAGAGAATCCCCATCTTGGATCGCGTGATCCTCGTTACAAAGATCCTTTGCGAATTATTTTAGATTCAAAACTCGAAATCCCTTCAGATTTTCAGGTATTTCGCGACGAAAGAGTTATTATTGCGACAACCAACTTCGCTCCTTCTCAAAAAATCACAGAGTTACAAGAGCGCGGAATTCACGTTCTTGTTTTTAAAGAAAAAATTGGAGTTCCCGAGTTACTCACCGAACTGAGTAAGTTGAATATCAACAGCATTTTCATCGAAGGTGGCAGTGAAGTTATTGGCAGTTTTTTTGATTCAGGCATGGTGAATAAAGTGTATACATTTCACGCCCCAATTATTGTGGGTGGCAAAAACGCTCCAAACGCTATTGCGGGAAAAGGAATTAATCAAATTGCGAAAGCGATAAAACTCAAAGATATTCAGCGAAGATACTTTGATGATGATGTTTTAACTTGGGGGTATGTGGATGAGCAATGAGATTCAAGCAATTCTTTTCGATATTGATGGCACTCTTTTAGATACAACAGAGTTTATTTTTCAAGCATACGAGCACACATTGCAGTTATATAATTTGCCAGTTTTTCCTCGAGAAAAACTTTCAAATGTGATGGGTCAATCTCTCGAATCAATTTATCAACGTTTAGCTCCGCAGTACACACCGGAACTGCTCTGTGAGGTGCATCGTACATTTCAAGAAGCACATTTGGATTTATCTTTCCCATTTGAAGGAGTCGAAGAAATACTCCGCACACTGCATAAAAATAAAATAAAAATGGCAGCAATCACAACCCGTTCACGACGAACATCCGCGAAAACGCTTGAAGGTGCAGGAATCGCACACTATTTCGATGTCATTATTTCTGGCGAAGATGTCAAAAAAATTAAACCTGATCCAGAGCCACTCTTGTTGGCACTCAGGAAATTACATGTTAAACCTCAAAATGCAGTTATGATTGGTGATACAGATGCCGATATTCTCGCTGGCAAAAATGCAGGCACACACACAATCGGCGTTACATACGGCTTTCAGGGCGAAAAAATTACTCAAAGTAATCCCGATTATGTTGTAAGAGATCTCGATGGGTTGCAACACATTTTACTTCTGCATGACATCCAACACCGTCCCCACAACGATCACTCCCAAACCAATCCATAAGAGTGGCAATCCCGGGAGAAGGGAAGCAATCACCAGACCAATCCCTAAGCCAACCACGCTGTGCATGATCACATGTGGTGTGAAGCACTTTTTCATTTTGTCAGTCATAACTCCTCCCTTCTTATTGATACTGTATAAAGTGTTTCACTTTCTGGAGGGAGTGTCAAATCTCCGTAATGCAGATTACAGTTTTCGATGCATGCATCCGTTACGATGACGAACATGCACCAAACTGGATCACAAACCCAACAAGCTCTGACGAACTTTCCTTTTCCACTGCCACGCGTGGCAGTGGAATTTATTTACGCAATTGCAGAAGTGAAACAAGCAGCCGCTTTTGCGAACGCTCAAGCTGGAAAACTTGAAGAAGATATTGCGCAGGCAATTCAGGAGAGTTGTAAGGAAGTTTTAGCGGGAAAATTCGATGATCAATTTGTTACGCCTTCAATTCAAGGTGGGGCGGGTACCTCAATTAACATGAATGTAAATGAAGTCATCGCCGAACATGCAACGGAACTTCTGAGTTCAAACGGAAAAGCAATTCAGGTTCACCCTAATGATCACGTTAACCTGAGTCAATCCACCAATGACGTCAATCCATCTGCATTACGCATTGCTTGTCTGCGCTTTGTACAAGAACTGCAAACGGAAGTTATTCAATTAATCAAGTCTTTTCGACAAAAAAGCGAGATGTACAAAGAAGTGAAAAAATTAGGCAGAACCCACATTCAAGATGCAGTTCCGATTACTGTGGGAGATGAGTTTTCATCTTACGCAGATGTAGTTGAGCGTGACTTGAAGCGCATTATGGATTGTATCCCTTACCTCACTCAATTGAATTTAGGGGGCACTGCCGTGGGTAATCAAATAAATGCATCGTCGGAATATATAAAACACGTGTATGAAAAACTGCGCGAAGTATCTGGATTACCAATAGAAGCTGCGACAAATAAAATGGCACTGACAAGTAGTACTGCTGATTTCTGTGCCCTGAGTGCTTCGTTAACAATTCTCTTTATGGATCTTTCCAAAATTGCGACCGATTTACGTATACTTTCGAGTGGGCCGCGTGGTGGAATTGGTGAAATCACGTTGGCCAATTTACAACCTGGTTCTTCTATAATGCCGGGAAAGGTAAATCCTGTTGCGGCAGAAAGCATTAATCAATCGTTTTACTTTATTTCGGGGAAAAACTTGAGCATTCTCCAAGCAAGTGAAGGGGCGTCATTGGAACTGGCTGTTATGTTTCCGGCAGTTGCCGAAAGCATACTCTCTTCGCTGAAGTTAAGCATCTCAGTAATTCGTGTGTTTCGTCTGAAATGTATTGATGTTCTAGTTGTAAATACTGATCGCTGCCTCGAACTCCTTGAGCACTCAACCGCCTACGCAACTGCCTTAACACCCATGCTTGGTTACGACGTAGTCAGTGAAGCAGTGAAAGAAGCAGTAAAAACGAAAATGTCCCTGCGCACCGTAGTATTGAATAAACACTTGCTGACGGAAGAAGAGTTTGATCAAAAAGAAGGTATAGAGAGGATAGTAAAGTAGATTTTTAGGGCTCCTAAAATAATAATGAGACATCCCAAGATTACTAGTGCTAGTATTGCGTTTTTAAAACGTATAAATCTTTTTCTTTTTTCTACATCAATCCAAAACTTTCCATCCTCTGTCCTTTGAATTTGATCAATAGAAGGGAAGAGCAGCGTGCGTTCACTCAACCAAAATTCCTTTACTTGTTCTGGACTGAAGCGTATGGCACTTTCAGGAGAAGTTGCATCGTGATCAAGTAAGTATTGGACACCTTTACGTTGTCTTATACCTACCATCATCGCAACGGGACTGGCGATATATATCATATATAAAGTATTAGCTTTGCTAAAGCATACTGTCAACAGTGATCAAAGTCAAAAATTCCTTGGGTAGAAACTCACCATTGCCATTTTTAAATTCAATATTAGAATTTTGCAAAAGCACTCTTTCGATTTTTTTTATATCAATGCATACCACTCAGGCTCCAATGAGGAGCGTGAAAAAGGAGAAAAAATGATAATTTCACCAGAAGGAACTCTTCTACGTCAATATTTTAGTCCTGATGATAGATCAGTGGGTCAACTTCCTTCAGATTCACACATTTCTTCTTTAATAGAATCTCAACTTAATTTAGAAGGCAAAAGCGGACCTGAAATAGACACACTTCTTTTTGGAGGAGAAAACCAAATGGAGAGAAAGAAGTATCAAGGTCTTTACTTAATGCACACCTTGGGACCTGAGGTGGTGAGGGCAATTTCTACCTCAGGTTTTCCAGTGGGGACACCTATAGTAGATCTACAATGTCGTTTTGGTTTCATGACAGACTATTTATCTCGACAATATTCAACATCACCAACGTTTGGTGTAGATAGTGACCCAAACATTCTGGCAGCAGCTCGAGTAGAAAATGTGCGGACTCGGGGTAAAAACCCAAATCCACCTGTATATCTACAGACTGACGTAAAGAAGGGCTTCCCGAAAGAAATTGATGGAGTGCCAGTCGGACCTATTGGCATGTTTCATGAATCATTACTTTTTCCATATTTGACTGAACAAGAAATACTTGATTTGTTGAAGATTAATTATGATCGACTGATTCCTGGTGGAGGTCATGTTGCTATTGAAACAGACTTAGATGATGTTCTTAAATGGCGCCCCAACAACGAAGCTCACCAGATTCTTAACACTAATTTAATAGGAGTTTTGGAAGATAATGGTCAAAGTCCTCATATAGCCTCAAAGCTTCCCCAGTTATTCCGCCAAGCCCGTTATCGAAATGTTACTTCTCAGCGTAAAACGCTACAGCTTGGTGGCTCGGAATTAGGCAATACGCTTTTCAATATTCTTGCCGAAAGTAATAGTCAGGGGTTTACTGATCCTCAATTAGAAAAAGCAATCTGTCGAAGAGCTAATCTTAGTAAGGAAGCTCTCGATAATCTTCGAGAACAGCAAAGGGTGGCGTTTAGAGAGCCCCAGAATGCTATTCCCTATATAACCTTCAACATTGTGAGTGGTTGGCGCTAAAGTAACTGACTGAGTAAAACTTTGTTTTTGAAGTTATTGATTACAATGATCAATCACTTTTCTCTGCACCACACTGGCGAAAAGTTTCTTGAGAATCCAATAAAATGAAAGCCCGCACCTTTGCATTGGTGCACGGTGGCGTGCGCGCCTGACTCTGGACTCAGCATTGATAAGTCCACACTAGTTACATCACTCAATTGATTAATACTTGTCCACGCTCCTTGAACATTGACACTCCCGTCTTCTTTCAGACCATTCACTTGTTTTTCGTGGTCAAGCAAAAATGTGGTGACGGTTTTCGCAAGGCCGCTTCTCTGTGCGTAGATGCCTCGGGCAAGATCGAAGAGAATCACATTGTCAGGAACTTCTGCTATCTTTGCCAGTCTTTGATCAAACAAATCTCTGCCATACCCACATCCACGGAGCGTAGGCTCAACGACGGTGTATGCCAATTCGACCGCTGACTGGTACTTTTCAATAACCCAGCATCTTCGAGCAGATGTTGAAAACTGCGCAGTCGTATTTGACTGAGCGAACCTTGAGAGAACTGGGGCTCAATATACAGTTGCCTTTGAATTGCTGGAAAATCGAACACTTTATACGTTGTCACGCCAATCATGTCCAGTTCACCCATCAGCGCGATCGCCAATTCTTTTCCGGCATGCAAACTTTGATCAAATACTTCTACACCTTCCGAAACTTGGCGGTGTGCATAGAATTCCGCTGCCAGCATCGCAATAGCTTTTTGCTGCAACAGATCATCAAGATTCTCAAAAGGAAGAAATTTAATTTCTCTTCTGTCCATAAATCTAGATTATAATAGATCAATGCATTCGGAAAGAGAGAAAGTCATAACACAGGTATTATCTTTAGATCGTACGCCAAATGTTCCTTATTATCCTCAAGCAAGTGAAACACAAATACGAGAGCTCTTGAGTGCATATCCAAATTTGGAGGTTGTGGAAGATGAACTAGCAATATATGCGCGATACACACACGGAAAGCCAACCAATAGACTAGTGATTGATACCCATTTAGATCATCCAGGCTTAGCCTATCGTCCAGATAAACTGATTACGTTAGGGTCGCTGTTTCCTGCTGAGGCTGCGAAAGCGAAAAAATCAATGATCATGCCAGTGCGGTTGTATCAAGCGAATGGCGAGTATCTGACTAGCAGCCAAGTTGAGTATGCTCCTGGTGGTGACCCCAAACTTGTTGATCAAGATGTGTTGAAAAAAAACGCGCTTCCACGCAATAGCCAGGTTGTGCCGTGGATCAGCGGTGAACCCCGAGAAGATCTTTTGCGCCTGCGCTCTGCTGATAACTTAGCTGTCACTGCGGTGGGATTGGTCTTTTTGGACTGGTTATTTGCACAACAACCCGAAGCTGATGTTACGTTCATTTTTACGAAACTTGAAGAAATTCGCCAAATTTCTGCCACTGGGATCGCGAAAAAAAATGGCACACCATTTGGGCAATTTGACGAACATACACATATTATTATGTTAGAAGCCGCCGCCGTTGGCCAAACAGCACTCTCGCGTACTGTTGCAGATACAGAGACCAATTATGACGATGGTGTGGTCATTCGCATTGCCGATGCCGCATTACCATATCAAGTAAATGGCCAAACAAACTTTGCTGAAGCGTTGGCATTGCACTCCCGTGATCGCGTTGGTGGAGCTATGCAACATGGACCGCTGATTAGTAACTGCGACGCAACTTCGTACACCCTCTTTTCACAGTGCCCAAACATTGTGTCTCTCACAGTTCCCTGCAGAAATAAACACAATTTTACGGAAGACGGAGAATTTACTCCGGAAATTGTCACGCAGACGGATCTTTTGACCATGTTGGCACTCCTGCAAAGCATGACTCAACTTGCGTCTCAGCCTATTCAAGCGCATCCTGAGCAAATTCTGGTGAGTGGTGCACAGTTTCCTGGATTGCGCAATCTACATGATCAACGGACGAGTTGGCAGGGCGCCTACGAGTGGGGGCATCCGCGACTTGCACGCAAGCATTTACTTTCAGAAAACATCGGCGAGCAAGCCACATTCTTTTGGGGTGTTCTACAGTCAGTCATGACACAAAAATTTGGGTAAAATTGTGGACATCGTACTCAAAAGTTGGAACCGCGTCACGGAGTGGATTATGAAGTGGGGTGAGGAGTTGGGAAGGTCACAAACTGCTGTGCAATGAACCCTTCTCATCAATATCCCAAACCAAACTCCGAAGCGACGTGACTGATTTCAGTTTCCACCCACTCACTATTTTCTCTTCGGTCGTGCGATCTTTGAGTCGACGCATCAATGACATCATTGATGCTGAGTGCCTCCCAAGCCGGATCATCTGGCTCTCCAGGAATCTCTCCCCCAAGTGCGTAATCGAGTTTTTTGAGAAACGCATTCATTTGATCAGGTTTCAATGCATCACAGGCTTGATCAATAAGAGTGAATATACGTTGTCGATTCTCCAGGCGCGCCTTTGTGTATGGTCGAAAAAGTAATTCCCAAAGTAATTTATGGCAAAGATACGTACCGGTCAGTGGCAGCGACTTCTCGACCACTTTCAACTCTTGGGCATAATTTCGATCGTCCAACCCAATGGCAAGGAATTCGAGAATTTGTGATGACTCCGGTACATGAATGAGCTCATCTTGAATGAGTTTCCCATAGTCTATGGCCCATGCCGCGGTACTTTTAATGTGACGAAACATATCCTCCGACGTTTCCAGTTGGTCTGTGGGAAGAGCGCGACTTTTTACTTTAGCCAACATTTCAGGAGAACGCATGATCAGCTCCGCAATCAAGCGGATATTGTGTGCATGTGCTGAAGGGCGTTGTTCCTTTTGAATAAATCCGGCATTACGGCGACAGAATTCGACAATTGCTTTTTTTACTTCTCCGTCTGGATGCTGATAGAGCGCTCTCAGCAGATCTAATCGGCGCTCTTTGAGTTCCTCGGGAACATCTTGAATAAAGTGATAGTCAGGGTCTCCAGAAACAACTGTCTCATAAAAGTCGAGTAAATATTGAGGGAGATCTGGGTGGTGAAAAGGGAAGCGAAAATCGCCCATGGCCGGAGGATTATTTTGATACGCCATGGAACGAAACTTACTCATCGCTTCTGGACCGTATAAATTGTTGATGATGTCAATGTATCCTCGTAAATCGTTGATAAATTTTTGTGTAAAGTGTTCATTATCAAACCAACCAGTTTGCATTTGATGAAATTTATGAACGAAGAGTGCCATAGGTGATGGGATATAAATTTCTTTATCATCAATTCTCAATCTCATGATTTCTGGAATGTCTTGAGTATCTTCTGCTTCAGTGATGATGTAGGTTTTTTCGGGTGATCCTTCAAATAGTGTGGCACGTGCAGCTTAGAGTTCTGGGGGAAGTTCGATGCGATTTTTGTTTGCTGGCCCCTGAGACGTTTTGTTCTGTGGTCTCAACCGCACATTATCAACATCTTTCATCAACCGGCGATAGTGATTTGCTATCGCTTGCACCCATTGGAAAGACTCATCTGGGATTTTTTCATTGCTTGTAATTCTGTCATTTTCATCGAAACGAACAAGCTCCATCTCATCCGCAACCATCAGTGCTTGCAGTGCAAATGAGCCTGCAATGCAGTACACAAGTTGTTGGTTGGAATCAAAAAATGGATACCTTTCTGTAAGAAACTGAACGATTGCGCCAAGTGCGGCTTTTCTTTTTTCTTGTTCAATTCTTTGCCCTTCTTGATGATTTGTTTGGGGTTCACTTGTGAGATTGCTCATATCGATACATTTTAACAGATACAAATGCAAGAAGATTCACGGCACACTACTCAACCAAGATCAGCTCGCCCTTTTTTGATATACTCAGGAAATATGAACATTTTGACTTAAATATCTTTAAGAAGCGGAGCAAGTATGGTTGACAGAAATAGCGATGTACGTATCAATAGGGACGGAGAGCAAACACTTAATCCTAACAATGTTGCCGGCGGCTGGCGAGCAGATGCTGAAGAGAAAAAACGAAAAGAAGAGACCAAACAACAGGAGAACATGCGTCGTGGCGAAGCAATGCAAACACGTCGACAACGAGAAAATCATGGCGCAGAAATAATCTCAACATCTCAAGTGCCAAGTATGAATCATGAAGCATCTGAAACACAACCTATTTCCGAGTCTGCCCAGAACGGAGATTCCATGTCTTCCACACCAGAGGCGATCAACCATCAACAAGATGACCAAGAATCGAGTGAATGGCAACCAATTTCAGCCGAACGAGCAGAACGATTGACACACCAGTCCGGAGAGACGTTTTATGTTGGAGCAAATGGGAAACCGTACCAGAATGAGGCCGCTGCACAGCAATCAATAGCAGAAGCACAACGGCAAAGTCCTGGTACCGTGCAGGTGCTTGTTGAAGACATCCTTTCTCGTTCCACTAATGAGCAAGCCATCCATTGGATTGACTCAGAGCAAATTCAGCACAATACGGAAGAAGGTAATTTTTTTTCCAGTTTACCGGAAGCAGTACGTAGTCAGCTAGGCACTCAATTATCAGGCAACTTGGATAACCTGAAACAATCCCCAGCATTTCAGACGATTGTCGATTTTCTTGACCGATATGGGAAATTAGCAACAGGCGATGAAAATTTACGTCGAAAAATCGGTGTTGCGTTGCAATATCTTGATCCGCAACACGAAGTACGACAAGAGATACAAGAAAGACAGAAAAACCAAGAACAAGAAACAGCGCTCATGGAACAGATGAAGCAACAAGCTCGAGCTGTAGTTGACGACTTCGCCAAACTACTGGCCTTTTCTTATCAACGTGCAGAAGATATTGATAAGTACGCTCGCCAACAATATCAATTATATGGGGAAATGACCGAGCAAGTCCGCAATTTATTGCAAACCCTTTTGCGTTTTGACAATGGACAGGATGCTAGGTTACGAGGCTTAAATAACTACATGAATGATATTGATCATATTCGTGTACAACTCCGTGATTTAGATGAAAAGGTTGAACAAGCAAAGAGTTCTGAACAAATTGACCGAGCAGTGACAGCTTTTAATGATCGTATTATGCGTCCTCTTTCGGAACGCTTCGATCAAGACGAACGAAGTATTTTAAGCAATCCACAATACGGCGAAAACTCTCGCAAACAATTTGCGGGATTTAGAAAAATTGTTGATGATTATCGGGTGCTTGCTTCGATGAGCAAGAAAGAATAATGTATCTCACTATTTCATTTGAAAAAGAGATGTGAATCTAAGAAGGTCGAATCAAGTTCAAATGAACACCATGTTTGTTTACCCAACGAAGAAAGCCGGTATCACTATAAAAACTTTTCATGATTATGTGGTACGCATCTTTAATCGAGTGCGACCTAATTATCTGACTTATTTCTTCCTCATCAGGAAGTATAAATCCTGTAGGTTGTTCTACCATATAGCCTGAGTTTTCATATAACTCTGAATGTATTGCTGCAATGACATCTTCAGGGGAAGTACGATTCATGTTTGCTTCAATTAACCGAGCAGCAATCTCTTCTATGCCTATACCATAGAGTGTTTTGTAATATGCAAAGGCTTTTGGTTCGTCATTATCTTCAGTGTGTTTTGGATACATTTTTTGGATTTCGGCGGCTAAGAGTGCATTATAATCCTGATTGAACTGTCTCATTGCATGAGCGTCTCTTGTTCCCTTATTAAAATCATCAAGCATTCGAAAATATTGCTCTTTTAACTGAGGGACAGTAAACACATTTTTAACTGTATCAAAAATATGATCATCCACTTGGAGACCGTAATAGTGTTGGAGTCTCTTGAATAAAGCATGACTGTTTTCATGTATGATCGTCATAGTCATCTTTTGAATGAGGTCATCCATTTTTTTCTTCGCTTCGGGATCAGCTAATAGTTGCTCTGTCAGTCCGATGAAGTTGGTATGCTGAATCTGGGGATCATTTGCCGCTGCTTTATCTCCAGCTTGGAAAAGAGCATTGACTGCTACAGACTCTATATTCTGTGGTGTTAATGGTTCGCCGAATAGATGCTCCTCATAATTTGGAATGTACTGGGAAATTAAATCTGGGTGCCTTTGAAAAAAAGGAACAATCATCGTATACAAACTCTCAAGTGGAACATCAATCATCATTCGATTTTTATCATCTAAAAATCCTCCAGCAGTATCTGCGGAAAAACGGAACTCAGGATCTACAGTCTGTAAATGAAAAAAAGCCCTTTGTGCTACTACATCGTAAATCTCATTAAAAAATCCATGCAAGTTCCTTTGACGAATTTTTTCTTGAGTTTTCTGAGCATTTATTACAGGAATTTCCCCAACAGGGATAATGTCTCTCATGAGGAAAAGTATAACAGACCACAAGTTTTTTCCAACTCAACTTACCGTCATTTGTTATCACCTTGATTTTCTGTTGGCCTCAACGATTTTGGAAGTACTTAATGTTAAAATGATAGGATGGCAAGCGAGAAGAAAAAACTTCCTAAAATCAAAGAGCTGAAAATCGCCACACGAACCTCCTGGCGTATTCTCAAACTCACATGGTCAATCAATCCTTTTTTACTCATAAGTAATATCGTTGCGTTTTTGTTGCCAAGCGTTTTACCATTCGTCAATATTTACATTTACAAACTCATCATTGACCTCGTTGTCCAATCGGCGACTCATCACCAGACAGATTTCCATCAACTTTTTGTTTTGCTGACAATTCGCATTGTCACGTTTTATCTACAAGAATTGTCGTATCGTGTTCAAAATTACTTAAATCACGTGTTGTGGTTGCAAGTGCCCATCACACTTTCGGAACTAGTGCTTGGCAAACTCAACTCCTTGGACATGCGCTACTTTGAAGATAGCCAGTTTCGGGAACTCCTCAAAAACATTGACGAAACCTATCGGTACCGCACGTTAAACCTTCTCGATTTTTTGATGTATAGCTTCCAGAGTTTGGTGCAACTGGTCATTGCTTGTGTTGCAATCGCTACGGTGCATTGGGTGTTCATTGTCATCATTTTGTTTGCAACTGTTATTGAATTTATTCACCAAGTCACCAAAGCCGAAGTAGAATGGGGTATTTGGTGGGGTAACTCCGCTGACAGAGTCAAATTCAACTACCTCTCCTGGCTCCTGCAAGATCCCGCCAGCATTAAGGAAATCAAAATTTTCCAGTTAGGATCATACTTTGTTAGAGAGGTAATGCGAGTACAACGCAAGTTTTTTGCAGAAACAAAAAAGATTGCGCAGCGGAACCTGCTCATTGAAAGTGGCACCGGCTTTCTTTCGACTGTGGTTTCTGTTGGTGTCGAAGTTTTTGTCATTTCCCGCGCACTCATTGGCCAACTTACAATCGGTGACATTGGTTTTTATTCTGGCGTCATTAGCAACTTTCAAAATGGGCTCGGTGGACTACTGCGAAACCTTGGTAACGTTTTTGAGGCAAGTTTGTACGTCAAAAGCGTTTTTGAACTGCTTGATGCACAGCCCTTTGTCAAACAAGCCGAGAATCCAGTTATGGTGACAATGGAAAAAGCACCAACGATTGAGTTTCGTGATGTCACGTTCACCTATCCTGGTGAAAAATCACCAATTTTGAAGAACTTCTCTCTTACACTCAATGCTGGTGAAAAAGTTGCGTTGGTCGGTGAAAATGGCGCAGGCAAAAGCACCATCATCAAATTGCTTGCCCGTTTTTATGATGTGGACGATGGTGCAATTTTTGTGAATGGTATCAATGTTAAAGAATTAGATAAGGCCAGTTGGCACAAACATCTCGGCATTTTATTTCAAGATTTCAATCGGTATCAGCATACCGCACGCGAAAATATTTCTTTCGGAGATATTTCTGCCAGCAACCCAGAAGAAAAAGTGCTCAGCGCTGCACAGGCTGCGGGTGCTGCCAAAGTAATTGAAAAATTAGGAAAAACATACGATCAAGTATTGGGTAAGACATTTGAAGAAGGCATTGAACTTTCCACGGGTCAATGGCAAAAAATTGCGTTAGCCCGTTCCTTTTTCCGTAATGCACCAATATTGGTATTAGATGAACCGACCGCGGCAATTGATGCGAAGGCAGAAGCGGAAATTTTTGCGAGCGTTGAAAAATTATCCAGTGATAAAAGTGTAATTATTATTTCCCACCGGTTCTCCACTGTCCGCAATGCAGACAAAATTTATGTCATTGAGCAAGGCAAAATCATCGAGAGCGGGAGTCACAGCGAGTTAATTAAAAAGAACGGCAAGTACGCAGAATTATTTACACTGCAAGCGAAAGGGTATCAATGATACCATGTTAAAAATAGATCATTGAACTTAAATGTCAGAAACAGCACCACAACCAGCCATTGAAAATGAAGTCACCACGGCAAAAGAAAAATTGCCAATTGAGTACATGAACGAAGCAAGGGATTTTTTTGCACAACGGTTTAGTATCTCAATTGATGAGACAGGCCACCTGACTCAGCCAGTTTCACCCGAACAGATTGAACAATTACGACAATGGCGCAGAGAAACTTTTGCTGCCGCGAATGGCGTTGATATGCCAACACGAGAAAGTTTTTATCAACGGACACTTGCAGCTGTAGCCTTCTCTCCTCAACATAAAGATGACAAAATTCAATATCTATTTGGTAAAGGTCAAGGTACGGAAGTTGCTTTACAAGGTACTGCCGTTGGTCGCATTATCAAATCTGAACGTATTCCGTATCGTAGCCATAGTGATTTTGACCTGTACGGTATGGATGAATCTGCATTATCAAACTATCAAGGGAATCCTATTTTTGGTGGTCAAGAATATTATCCTTCTGCAAAGACAAAAGGGCTAAGTGCTCTACCAGAAGGTTTTCTTCATGCAACTGCTCAAACTATCAACTTGGGTGGTGTTGAGGTCTTGGTACCCGAACTCGAATTGTTATTTTTGGATAAACTCATGAAGCAAGAAACCACACCAAGACAAGAAGGCATTGACGCATTTTTGTTGGCCAAGAAATACCAACTTGATGCTGCCAAACTGCACGACTATGCTGAGCAATTCATCGTCACTCCAGAAAAAACTCGTATTCTTGCTGTTTATGAGGGAGCACTCGGCAAGCAACTAAGCGGTGTTGGTAAAGCGTTCCGAACTACTTCTAGCCATTTGTCGGACGAACTTGAACACTCACCTACTGTAGAAGAAGTTGTGATCAGACTCAATCACGATGTCGCAACTCAATCCACTCCAACGCAATGGTATGGTGTTCATACTGCTTGGTACGTACCACTCTCATCAGAAGATGTTGACCAAACTGGCCTAGTGATCAATGAAGACTATCGGAATCGCACACGTGCGCAAATCGCATTAGCACAACAAAACGAGATTCAAGAGTCGGAACAAGTACATGCCCTTATTGACAGTACATTGATGGCAGCGGAAACCAAAGAAGACAAAACAAAAGGTGAACTGTATTTCTGCACCGACCATGGTTCACGGTATTATTTACTTCCTGACGGTCGCACACGCCGCTACAAAGCTAAAACCCAAGAATGGTATGAGCCACAAGATATTATTGTGTTCGTCCCCAACTACGATACGCTCCACGCATCAAAACCGTCTACGATGTCGGAAGATGCATTCCAACAGTTGTTTGGCGAAAATGATGTTCAGCTTGCACAGAATTTATTAGCGATAGTACAAGATCATGGTGTAAATGGTAGACAATGGCGCATTTCCGTCACGACCGTGGATGGCAGAGAAATCAAACAGAATGCAGAAAAAAAGAGCTCTCAAAGATTATTCCTCAAGTTTGAATTGGCAGCGCAGAAACAATTGTTCTTTATCCCCGTAAGTAGTGAACCAAAAATAGGCTACTCACCATTCGATAAGCGGTGGTTTGAGAAAGACGATCAGCACTTATCAGAGCAACATTTAGGCAATGCCATAGACAAATTAAGCGACAAAAACCAATAAAGGAAAACATGGCGAATAAAGATAATTGGAACCAAGTATTGGGACTTGGTGGTCAAGAAAAATTGCCAAAAGATCATTCTCAAGACGATAACTGGTCACTTCCAGAAAGCACACCGAAACCACTTGTGAGTCAAAAACAACGCATCCTCAGCACACCTGTAGATGAATCACTTGTCGGTAGCTCGTCTACGCAAGAAACCGATTGGAGCTTGCCTAGTCCAAAATTAGCATCTACCAAAACCAATGAAGACTGGGCAATCCCTGCGCAAAATCCAGAAAAAGCAGGACATCTCGACCAACTGTATGCGCCCTACCGAGAAGCACTAGAAGAATATGAACAATCAGGCGAACCAGGAAAAGATGATAGTCAAATTTTTCAATCGGGACAAGCGGGATATAAATTTCATTTGAACGTTGCGCCGGAAGATGTGCGAGCAGTTTCTCAATTTCTCATCGGACACGGCTACCATCACAAATATCTTGATGGAAGTGAAGTCGAATCCGGCAAGATATTTACGGTATATACCGGATCAAAGCGCAATACCGAAATGATTGTACAAGAAATATCAGATGGAATTGAGCAACTACTGCTTCCACCAACCGCAGCAGGTGAGGCGGCATACGCTCCGCGTATTGTTGGCCGGTTCGTAGGTGGCGCGCAGCTTTTTCGAAAAAAGCGCTGCGTCAACGGAATGACTTTACTCAATTGGAGTAATGATGTCGAAGCTGCCAAAAGAAAAGCCCAAGAAGAATATGGTGATTATTTTGGTGGGGGTATTACGCTATATTCCTCAAAAAATTGAGTTTTATATGCTATTTACGGCTGCAGTTTTATCGAGTAATAAAAAGTTATGAAAGAACCAACAGTTAAAAAACATGATGGTACCCTCCTACAAATTGCTCAGCTCGGGCACCCTGTGTTGCGCGAAAAGGCTCACCAAATAAGAGACATCAAAGAGCAGAATATCCAGCAATTGATTAACGATATGATTGCCACTGTCATGGATGTTGATGGGGT
This sequence comes from Minisyncoccota bacterium, assembly GCA_003173865.1. GTDB lineage: Bacteria > Patescibacteriota > Microgenomatia > UBA1400 > PJMF01 > PJMF01. Next base: position 21,572 of record PJMF01000030.1, on the reverse strand, counting down.
GGGACTAGCAGCACCGCAAGTCTATGCACCCTACCGAATTTTCATCATTGCGTCACACCCAAACGCACGCTACCCGTATGCACCAGATATGCCGCCGACAGCGGTAATAAATCCGAACATCCTGACTCACAGTGACGTAACTGAAAAAGATTGGGAAGGGTGTTTAAGTATCCCAGGTGTCCGTGGGCTGATACCGCGCTATAAAGAAATTGAGGTAGAGTATCTAAATCGAGATGGAAAACGTGTCAAAACACAATATGCAGATTTCCTCGCTCGTATTTTCCAGCATGAATCAGACCATCTTGATGGCATTGTCTTTTTCGACCGATTAGAGACAACAAAAGATATTTTTATGGAAAAGGAATACCAAAAAATTATCGCTAGGAAAAAAATAACACCAGCATGACCGAACCAGTCCCACTTCACTACGAGAAAAAATTAGGCAATCCTTTCCAAGAAGTGCGGCAAGCCAAAATTCTTGATCGTCCTGACGCACAGCAGTACGCAGCCAAAAGATTGATCAATGTGACGCCTGAACGATTTGAGCATTTTGAAGAAGCGCAATTTTACAGAGCGATTGGTGATAGGGATTTTCATGACACGCATATTGTCATTCCAATTGCGTACCATCGTGTGGCTGAGGATGAGAAAGAGCATCTCGAGCTCATTTTTCCTTTTCTCCATGGTGGAGATCTAGGACAACTTCTCGCAGATAACCAACGTCTTCAGCAAAAAACAGATCGCATTTTGGGTCAAGCCTTCTTGAGTAAAGATGAAGTACAACGATTTATCCATGGTGTGCTCAGAGCATTTCAGGTTGCTCACTCACAACTGGGTTTTTCACATCGAGAACTCAAAAGTGATCAAATTCTACTCGACCATGGCGAGTTTTATATTGCGGACTGGGCTTCAACACGACCACACCTGCGACATGTCTATAAAGATAAGGAGTGGTTTACCGAAGTTATCTCAACCCTGCTACTTGGCCCTGAGGTCATTGACGGTATTCTGGCAGAAATGAGAAGAATTATTCAAAAATATGAACAGCTTGATCCAAGTAAGTCATTACTGATGCGTAACTTTGATCTACGCGATGTCCGAAATGAGTTTATTAAAAAAGTTATCGGTGAAATTGCATCGCACAACGATAGAAACCTACGTCAGTACCTTACCCTCAATGAGGCTAATATTGCCCATGAGGCAATTCTTTTGGCAGGAGCACAACACTTTCCCCGTATAGAACGTGAGCTGGCAGGGTACGTTTCAACGAACGAAACTGATATACAAACACTCGATTATTACCCTCAGCTTGAGAAAAGGCTTCATGAGGCGTTAGTAAATGACATTACTCAAGCAGAAACAAAAAGCGCTGGGACACCCCTGCTGCAAAGAGTAAGGAACTTGCTGAATAAGAAACCGGTTCCCCATGAAGTGGTGCCTATCGATACTGTTGAACAGCCAAACGCCGTACATATTGTTGGGAGACGGAAAGTGCAACCCATCGTTTTTGAACAGGAGATGCCCAACCCCGAAACTGATGCTCCGTTCAATGAGCAAAATTTGGACGAATTGCAGAGTTTAGCCACGCAGTATGCTGAAAAAATTGAGGCGACTCTCGATCAGCAATACGTCATCTTTGATACAGACTTTCTCCAACGTGTTGCAGATATGGTCAATCAAGATTTTAGTTTTACGATCCAAGGCAGCGGTGTCGCGACACTAGGGAGACAATTTGATGCATATCGTCATGCCCAACAGAAAGCAGATGGCAGGTCGCTTACTGATGAAGCAAAGAGAGAGCTTCGCAAGCATCTCGACTGTAAGCTGGCAACGATCATGACTGCACTCATCATAAATAAGCTGGCGGAACGGCATCACACACCGATTAAGATTGATATAGTGGCAAGTCAACCCGAGCATCCTCACCCAAGATTAAAAGTAGCTATCGGAAGTGACGGCAACACAGAATTGTTCTCCATCGATTCGATCGTTGAAATTGGCAAAAACGAATTGACTGGCGAACAATACGACCCTACTTACGACTGGGAAGGCACCCAGGATCATTCTCAAAGTAACATCCTTGTCATCAAAATTGGGAAAGCTGTTCTCGAGGTATTTGATAAGAGATATCCTTTTCAATCTCCCTTGCTTGATAGTCATGCAACGAACCAAACTGAAATGGCCATCAAAAGTTTGCAGACACTTGATGAGAGTTTTAGGAGAGCATGAAGAGATAAGAACAAAAAAATATGTTACATAGAACCATTGTCTCAGCCATCGTCATTTCCACCGACAATAAAGTTCTGTTTGGTAAAAAAGATCCAAAGCGTGGTGGCGTGTACATGGATAAGTGGCACATTCCTGGTGGTGGCATTGAAAAGGATGAAACACAGCTTGATGCGTTGAAGCGGGAAATACGAGAAGAGACCAATATAGACATTACAAATGCAAGAATTGAGCCTTTCGATAGTATTGGCAAAATGATTACACCAAAGAAATTGCCCGATGGAGAAATTGTGCCGTGTGAAATGGAGTTTTATGTCTATAAAGTCGTCTTGGATCAAAAGGCAGATGAAGTAGTGGCGACTCCTGGTGATGACTTTGCGCAGCTGAAGTGGATACCGATTCCAGACATTAAACAATATCCACAAACCCCACCATCACTGTCACTCTTTTTGCGGATGGGTTGGCTCACAGCAGATGAAGCACTCAAGCAACGTGACTTTCGAAATGCGAATCTCGAACCGGTTGCCTATGATGGTTCAGAAATTACTTGGCGAGTCTCAGTGTATGTGCTAATCATTCAAGATGGAAAGTTACTTGTGGCGAGGAGTAAGCATGAGAAAAATTATGATGTGATTGGCGGTGGCATTGATCTTGGAGAAACAATTGAAGATGCCCTCACGCGTGAGGCACTTGAAGAAGGTGGCGTGCGCATCAAATTGGGAAAACTTCTTTTTACGGCTGTTGATTGGTTCTATCACCGGAAGGGAAAATTTTACCAAACGCTGCAGCTGTATTATCAGGCCAATATTGTGGGCGAGGTCGGAAAAGCTAGTGATCCCGACATTGAAGAAACAGCATTTGTGCCAATCGAAAAGATTGGAAAATCAGTTCAATTGGCAGCATCACCAACCGTTGTAGCTTCGATTCAAGAATATCTCAGCAGCTTTTGGCCATATAAGGGAACCATTGTTGAAGAAAGTTTACTCGACAATCGGATGCTCAATGACTTCAAAATTACTGGCTTCAGAGTGACAAATGATGAAAATCCGTCAGCTCGCTGGCACTTGTACTTTGTGGAAGCAGACAAAGACATCATCCAAAAACTCGCTCACACCTTAAAACCAGAAAAATGGTATGCCCATTTTTGGAGTGGTGACAACATCATCGCTGTTTTTCCAGGGAAAACTTTTTCTTTCAAGCACAGCCAACCGCAAACTTGGAAGAAGGCTGTTGAGTATGGCAAAAAGCTGGGTATCCCTGCTGAGCAACTGGATTTTAAGATTGAGGAATAAAACTTCAAACAAACCTTTTTCTTTATGAAAAACATCAACGACTTTCTTGCCAGTTTGGCTCAGGGGTCAACACACATGATTGCTAACCCAAAAACTATCGATGCCCTTCAAAAACAAGGTGCTCACTTTGATACAGTGAAAAAGTCTGGAACCGAGTTGCTAGATGATCTGTTTGCTCAACGAAGAAAAGAAGCAAATAATGTCATAAAGTTATTTCCGACAGCACCAAAAGCTGCTATCCCTACAGTGGGTTTTCTTTACGATGAAATTCGTGAGGCCATGCTTTTTGGATTGAATGGAGCGGCAATATCACTAAGTGCAATTCTTGTGGAATTTTGCCTGAAATATGCAATCGTGAAAAAACGTAAGGGTGATACATATGACAAAGCCGAATGGGATCGCGTTGAAGGAATGGAGCTGGGCTCAACCATCGTTGAAGCAAAAAGGCTTGGTATTTTAAGCGAGGAAATTGAAAAAAAGCTAAAAAATTTTAAGGACACAGTTCGGAATCCATACCTTCACTACAACATTAAGAAAATAACCAAAGGTGTTGGCGCGAGTAAAGTCAAGAAATTTGACATTGTTACCCAAAAAGTTGATGAAGTGGTTTTCCTTGCGGAGGATAACCCTATCATTTGGGGTTTCGCAAAAACTTTTGTTGATAAAAAACTTGTCTTCGGCGTGTTCAGTTTTGCCGACATGATTGTGAAATATCTTTTTGAGCAAAATTTATTGGCTGAATAACAAAAACAGGTATATGTCTATGGACTTCACAACGAATCTGATAGAGGAAATAAGATTAAAAATTGGTAGATTACTCATTGCCCACGAGTTATACAAGCTGCTACCTGAGTCCGACTACGAGCAGATAAAACATCAAGTCAATAAAAAGTGGTCAGATTTTGGCACAAATAATAATGTACGGGATTTCTGGAATCTGGTTGATTCTTTGATGATGGGTTACAAACTCAAAAATATCACCAGAATGATCACTTCTCGCGGATTCGACTGGAGTGAGGAACTGCTAGAAACAGCAGATTTGAGATTTGCTTCTGATATTACTAAAATTGCTGATTTTCCTATCAATGGAAAAACGGCACGGGAAGTATCTCTTTACCTTCAACAACACCCCGCTGATTACGAAACTACAAAAAGGAAAGTTAGCAACGAATATACTCCTAGTAGTTTAAGAGCTAATGATCAAATAATCGTTGAAAGGCATGCAAACAATACATTCCATGTTCATGACGGGAATGGCAGGTTGTTAAAGGCCATCGTTGATGGCACGGAAAAACTCACATGCTTTCTCTGCGTTCCTAACAATTTTTCTCCCAATACCGATTGCTGGATTGCAACAGCATATCTTATGAGGCTAAAAGATGATGGCATTGACGTATCCCCAATTTTGCAACAATCACAAAATGCCCGTTTTGAATATGGAGATAGGGTACGTTAAAATTTTATAGATCGTGGGGACGTGACATCACTTTACATAGATCGCTATCGGCATGGATGTAGTATTTATAGCTGTTGTAGGTGAGGGGTCTTGAGAGTTGCGGGTTGATGAGCTTTTGAATTGCACCAATCGAGAGATGCAGGCGCAAATAGGCTTCAATTTGCGGTTTGCATTGATCGAGAACTCGTCCATTTTTATTTTTACTCCCTTTTGGTCTGCCGAGCCGTATTCCCTTGGCTTTCACCGCTGCAAGTCCTTGCTTGGTGCGCAGAGAAATAAACTCGCGTTCAGTTTCAGCAATATAGCTATAAATGGCAAGAAGGAGTTTGCCATACATGCCAGTGGTTGAAAGCTCTGGTTGGCGGACAAAAGTCAATGTAATCCCGCGGTCAATAAGATTAGTAATGATGATCATCGTTTCGAGCATGTTACGACCCAAGCGAGAAAGTTCGGCCACGAGCAAGTGATCACCCTTCCTCAGTGCTGCTGATAATTCGGTAATGCGTCGTTCGGTTGGGCTTTTTCGCGACGAAACTTCAATTTCAATAAACTGATCAATCACGAGTTTATGCTGCTGGGCGTATTCCAACAACAAATGCTTTTGTTTGCTCAAATCCTGCTGATCAGTGCTTACACGAATATAGCCGATGGTTTTCATCATAGGTTTTGGATTGATGCCAGAAAAAGGTCATTTTGTCGTTCTTTTCGTCTGCCTGTTGCAGGGCTAGCCGCTTACTATTGTTATCAGATACGGTGCAACGAAACGTTCCTTTTTACTGCAACTTGTCACATCAAGTATAAGATCACACTATTGCCTTTATCTATATCGGCAGTTTTGTTTGCTCACGTTCAGAAGTCGATTTGCTGGCTGGAATTCTCATTCCTAAGTACTCCAACAGCCGGTGTTGGTCACTCGCCTTCATAATTTCTTGCGTAATGCGATGGTTGAAAATGAGTAGTTCTTCAGTGGGCTGATCATGTCGGCCTTTTCGGGTAGCCAAAAAATCATTGAGTGTGGAGATGAGCGTACTCATAATCCTCCTTATTATTGAATATATTCAATAATAGATCTGATATTTTTATTTAGTATTGAATATATAAGGTTTCATTATATTCAACATTTTTATATTCTCAAGTCATGATTTTTCAATCACGTTCTACCTATACTGCTGTGGCACGGAAAAAGTTTGCTGCTCGTATTCGTCAACTCAGAATCCAAGCTCAGCTAACGCAAGAAATGTTTGCTGAAAAAGCACAAGTTGATAGAAGTTATGTCAGTCTTATTGAATCGGGGCGAGCCAATCTTTCCTTTGATGTGATTGTGCGCATTGCAAATGCGTTGAAAGTGAATTTGCCAGAGCTCTTTACCTTTTAATTTTCAGCTGCCTGAATGCTTGTCATTTTCTATTGTTCATTGTAATCATCCCAATCGTCCCACACCCTAGGAGTTGGGAGTATTGGGGTGATTGCCACTTATAACCAGCGAATCATCGGTTCAACGACTGGGGAAACTTCAAAGTACATCCGCATCATCAAACCATCGCCAAAATCAGGGGATCTCCCGAGGAGCGATTTGATGGTCACTCTGCCTTCATCTGTGACGCCACCTTTCGGAATGATTTGCCTTTTTTGATCGAGACCATCATTGATTTCTTTGATGACATCGAGCTCTTCAACGATTTTCGTTTGAATTGTTTCATCAGCGCAGGAAATGTGAATGCGTGTGTCATTGACCAGTTCTGCCAGTTTGAACCAGCATTGTGAGCGCAAGTTTTGGTAGTTGGCTTTCAAACCGCGTTGTTCTTCTTCCCGTGTGGTGATTGCGCTGGAGTTGTTTTGGAAGCCTTTACATTCCAGTTCGTCGACAAGACCAACACCAATGCCGTCATAATCAAGCAGAATCTGGCTCGTTGGAACCTTGTGTTTGTCCTTAAGTCTGAGGATGCGTTCTTTGAGGAGTCGCTGATCTGTGACATTTTCGTAATGCATTTGAACCACTTTCAGCCCATCCCATACATAAATCACCGTCATGTCTTTGCCTTTACCGGCAATGTCTCCGGTAATGTACTTCTTTCCGCCTTCCACATGGGTATTGGTGAACAGATTTACAATACTGTCGTAGTCAAAGATCTTTTGTGGATCATCATCGTAATCAAAGTTGCCAAAGAGTAAGCGTTCAATCGTGGCTTTGGTTGAGCGTTTAATCCTGTCTAAATATGCTTCTGGGAGATGTGGATTATCTGAAGCTAATGCCCGTATAAAGGCTCTGTTCTTGGGCATCGTCCCTTCCTTGAATGGTTTCCAGTAGCGTTGATAGATGTGGCCTTTTTCAGGATTGAAGGTTTCAAGGAAAGTTGGCTTGAGTACCCAGCTATCTTTTTCACTGTAGAGGCCAAAGAATTGTTTCAGGTTGTCTTCCCATTCGGGATTTTTGTTGCGTCGACCCACACGCGTGCTCAAAATCTCAATCGCTCGAAACGGCGTTTCATTCGACTCATCAATCCAACACCACGATAATTCCAATCCACCAAACCGCGTGTAGAGCGGGTCTTTGGGTGATGGAGCGGTATCAAGGATCAGAATCTCACTACCGTTCTTGAACCGAATGTAGCCATCTTGTTGGTTGTAGATGTAATCGTTTCCCTTGCCTTCTTTGAGTCCCAGTTTATTAGCCACCTCAAAGAAACTCGTCAGGGTCGTGCGTTTCAAGTTCTTCAGCTCAAACCGACCAATCGCTCCACGGCTACCTGGAAAAACGTCAGACAGAAAAATGGCGAGTAAACACCCCATCTCGGTTTTGCCCCCACCGGCACCACCACCATAGCCCAACTCATCCACAGTGGAATGTTCAAGACAATCCCATGCAATGGTTTGTTTAGGTAGCAGGGTGATCGGGTTCTTGATGAGCATATGATTTATTCACCACGATAGTGGCGGGTTCTTTATTTATTGGTGTCACATCTTCCACTTTGGTCGGTGTGTAATAGTCCATCATTTTATTGATTGTCTCTAATGCGCGAACGGCACCGAGGCTATCAAACTCAAACACCCCAACTTCTTCTCCGTTCTCAGTTTCTTTCATCACTTGCGAAAATGTGCGCTTGGTGCGGTCATACTCCATCACGGGCTTGGCCACCATGCACTGCTCCTTAATTGTGAGCAGATCTTGAATGACGGTGGCTTTATTGAACCCCAGTAACTCTTCCAGTTCCGTACGCCTATGTGCGAGATACGTTTGAATGTTGGGTTTTGTTAAGTTTTCGCTGGCAATGAAACGAGAGGTCTTCTCGCTATAGCCTGCCTTCACCGCAGCCTCGGTGCCATTCCCTAGCTTGAGGTACCAGTCGCAAAATAACTTCTGGCGAGGAGTCAAATTGGTGGAATTTTTTTCAGAAATATCACTCATATTTCTATTGTACTGAAATGGCAGTGTTTTCTTATACATTTCTCCAAAATCTCTCCAAAGCAATTTCAGAATAAAACTCTAGTATTTTGGTATACTACGCGTGGTCGCGGGCAAATCGCGCCCATCGAGACAAGATCTTTTTTCGTTCTTATTGGAAAATTTCCTTATTTATTCCTGCGTTTCCGCAACGACTTTAGAACCCACTCCACTTGGCTTTGTACACCAATTTCAGAATAAAACACCCAAACATTTATAGAATGTTTTGAGAAAGTCAAATTGCAGACTCTTTGGAGCAATTTTTTTGCATTAAACCAAAAATGTATAAAGAATCACCTGAAACACACTAAAATTGAAGCAGAGCAACAATAAAGATCACACATTATCAATCAATATAAGGATCATATGATACCACAGACTTTTTCTACACAATCACTGGCATTAGCGTGCGCTATTCACACGGTTTCACTTTCCAAACTCGAGTGCATCGAATTCTCCCAAGAAACGTCACGCGCCACATTTCATTTTGATCGAGCCAAAGATCCCAGTTTTGACGCCATCATTTCACAATTTTGGGCACGGCAGTTGCCGATCGATGCGCTGAGTTACTTTGAGGCGCTGAAGTATTTCAAGTCACGTCTCTATCAAGAAAAAACGGACTTCCGGCAGAGTCATCAATAAAGGCAGTCGTATGTAAAAACGCACACACATTCACAAACAGAACACATTATCATCATGCACAACCATCTCAATACCACCATCCCATTTGAAGAAGAACTTCGCCTTGAACACAAGCATGATGCTGCTGACCGGAAAGCCCAAAAAGAAATCCAGTGGTTAGTGAGTTGTCCAGAAGCTCTCCCCAGAGTCAAAGAGCTCATCAAAGAAAAATCAGAAGAAATTACCAAACTAGAACATGACTACCGCGATCATGTCGCGAAGATTCAACAAGAAACAACTGGTGAAGTCACAACCTACTTTCGTCTTGCGTTGGTAAAGCAAATTTATGTCCCAACAATATTGGCGCTTAAAAAAGATCGCGTACGACTGAACCATGAACTCTCACACGTTCAACCACTCCAGTCCCAATCGCGTACTGAATCCCTCAATGTGGAACATGCCAAAGAAGTGCAACTCGCAGACATCGTCACCGAATTCACTGACATGGTTAAACCCACCGGTCGAAACTCGCTTACCATTCGTTGTCCATTTCACGAACCAGATCGCCACCCATCATGTGTGATTTATACAGCAACCAATTCGTTTTGCTGTTATGCCTGTGGGAATAAAGGCGATGTGATTACGTTTGTGGAGAAGGCACTTGGGTATGAGTTTCGCGACGCGGTGCAGTGGCTCGAAAGGAGAAGTCTATGAATTTCTCTCCTGAGCGTATTGACCGTGAATCACAACGTCTCGTTGGTCATGCAAAACCGAGTTTCGATTTGCAAGTGATGTCACTGACGACACTGAATCAGAAACAATTCGAAGAAACAGCGTGGCTGGTACAAGATCTCATTCCAGAGGATGCACGGATCGTTTTTTCTGGTCAACCGGAATCTTACAAATCATTTATCGCTCAAAGCATTGCGCTTGCAGTAGCCCAAGGCCAACCACTGTTTGATCATTATGCGACACTCCAGCGTCGGGTGTTGATTATTGATTTAGAAAATCATGAGCGATTGATCAAAAAACGGATGCAGTTGTTGGGTGCAGCAGATACCAAAAACTTACTTTTTTCTCTGAACCCTGACTTTTCTCTAGAAAAGCAATCATGTGTTGACGCAGTCGTGCAATTGATTGACCAGTATGCCATTAAGCTGGTGATTCTCGACTCGCTGATCCGAATGCATGCGGCGATTGAAGACAATTCGGTTGAAATGGCACGAGTCACCAAAGCAATTACGCGCATCAGAGATGCCGGCGTCACTGTCATTTTTATTCATCACGATAAGAAAAGTGATGCCAGTAACCAAACGGCACAGTCATTGCGGGGCAGTAGCGAGATTCGGGCAGCAGTTGATTTGCAATATGGATTCAAATCGGATGGAAGTACCATTACAGTTCAGCAACTCAAAAATCGCTTGGGGATGAGGCTTGCCCCGATCACGGTCAATCTCGTCAGCAACCCTGATCACTTGCAGTTTATCTACCAAGGTGCTGTGACTCCACAAACAATAGTAGAAGATGCCAAGCTAGAAAAAATGGTGCTGGAGACGTTATTTGAAGAAAAGCATCTCAATTATGCAGCATTATTGAGCAAACTCATCACTTCCGGTTTTTCAAAACATAAAGCAGAACAGAGCATTGCTCAGCTCAGGCGAAACGGGACATTGCAAGTTCTCCCATCAGGCAACAAAAACGAGAAAGTCTATACGTTATTTAATCACCCCAATACTCCCAACTCCTTAGAAACGGGGCGATTGGGGGTATTACCCACATCTGGAGAAGCACCTTCAAGCATCGCTGATGAAACAAGCACCCAAACAACTGAGGCAGGAGGGGCAGCATGTTAGGTATCGCCACCCTCACCACCCAAGAAATGGAGTTACTCCAACATATTCGTGCAAATGACTTTAGCGAAATTACGATTCGCATTAGACAAGGAGTGGTGGTGTTTTTAGAAGGCAAAAAGAGGGTCACCAGCTCACCGCTCCACACTCTCTTGATTGAGAAAAAATATCAAACGCTGGAAGTGATGGTAGAAGACGGCAAAATCGTCAACATCACGCAGCTTATTAAGCAAAAACTATGAAACATGGTATGGTAGACCACCAGCCACACATTATTCAGAAAGGTTACTGCACACCGCTCGACCTCGCATATGTGGGTTGGCGATGCTATCTGTAGAAGAGTGCCGAGCGTACTTAAAAAATACCAGCTTGACCGATGAACAAATTGAAATGATTCGCAATTTTCTGTATACCCTTATAATACGAATCATCAAAGACCATGATGACAACTAAGATCACCCAAACACCACAACATTGCCTTATTTATTGCCGTGTGAGTTCCAAGCGACAAGTTGAGGAAGGCACTGGTTTAGATAGCCAAGAAAAACTCTGTCAGAATCGCGCGGATGCAAAAGGCTATGTGGTTGAAGAGGTGTTTCGTGATGACGGCATTTCTGGCGCACTGTTCGATCGTCCAGCGATGATGCGTTTGATTGCGTATCTTGATGCGCATCCCTATCGCCAATATGTCGTCATTTTTGATGATCTCAAGCGATTCGCTCGAGACTATTCAGTCCATTTGAAGATCAAATCTGAATTGATGGCCAGAGATGTTACGCTCGAGTGCCTCAATTTTACTTTTGAGAATAGTCCGGAAAATGGATTTATTGAAGGGGTGCTCGCACTCCACGGAGAGCTTGAACGGAAACAAAATCAACGACAAGTCATTCAAAAACAACGAGCACGGTTAGAACGTGGCTTTTGGCCATTTTGCCCACCACTGGGGTTCAAACACAGTAAAAGTAAGCGTGACGGCAAAGTACTGGTGCTCCGTCAACCATATGCCACCATTTTCAAAGAAGCTATCGAGGGGTATGAAAAGAATGTGTTCGTGACTCAAGAGCAAGTGCGACAGTTTATTGCCAAAGAATATAGAAAACATGGTATTAAACGAAACATTTCTCTCCATGGCGTCCAAGAAACACTCAAAAACCCGTTGTATGCTGGCTATATCGAATACACGAAGTGGGATGTATCGAGAAGAGAAGGCCATCATAAGGGCTTCATTTCACCGGAAACCTTTCAGCGCGTGCAGGATAAATTAGCCGGCCGCACCAAAGTCAGACTTCGCAAAGACTATACGCTGGATTTCCCACTGCGAGGCTGGGCAGTCTGTGCTGGCTGTGGCCATCCGTTCACAGCCAGCTGGGTGAGTGGGAGAAGCAAGCGCTATCCCACGTATGTTTGCAACCAAGATGGGTGTCAGTATCAGTACAAATCCATTCAGAAAAGTAAAATTGAGCCAGAGTTTGAAACCATCCTCAGTACCAAAAAAGTTGGTCACGATATGGGTGACTTGGTGAAAGCCATTTTTCAGGATGCTTGGGAAACACAAAAGCAAGAAACCGCACTGGAATATGAACAGCATGAGGAACACATTGCTAGCCTTGATACTCAGATTGAAAATTTAACGATTCGGGTCAGTCTGGCAAAGACGCAATTGCTCGCTGAGGCGTATGAAGCGCAAATTGAAAAACTCGCTCAAGAAAAAGAAACACTGGTGTCCAAAACCCAACCTCAACAATTTTCCGAAAAACAGTTTGGAACCGCGTTGAATCGGGTGCTTGTGACCCTCGAAAATCCACTTGTACTCTGGAAGAGTGACTACGTCGAAGACAGACGCACCATTCAGTTCATGTACTTTGATACCCCACCACAATACTCGTATAAAAGTGGTTTTGGAACCATGGAATTTGGCGAAGCAATCAATCTTTTCTCGTCTTTTAGTACTACCAATACCCCTAGTGTGGAGATGGGGGGTAGTGAACCCCCGTCCGTAACGGCATCATCAATATCATCTACAGACATAGAGCATTCTTGTTATTGTGTGAGCGGAAGGAGTGCTCAAGCCGGCGCACACAATCCATATCAAAGGCTTGCGCGTGAGCGATATGAGACTCACGCAGTCACACTGACTGGGTTGTCACCCATAGCGCGCCATCAGTGAGAACGACGCTATGAATGTCTTCGATGCTTAAACTGCGTAAACGCGAGCGTAAGCTGGAGATACATCTACGGCTCCGCGAATAGCGGCGATGAGGCGTTTGCCATACATTGCTGCCAAAGCGAATGCAGATGCAATTGATGCTACATAAGTAACATTTGTGTTTTGATCCTGTTTACCTCTAGTGATCAAAGAGTGTCTGCAGATATTAAAGAGCACATCACGTCAAAGCAATACATCCCCAATGTTTCTTATTATATCAATTTTAGCGGCCGTGTGCCACTACCAGACAAGTAATCTCTCGAGAGCCAGCCGCTTTGAGGACTTTTGCACATTCATTCAGAGTGGTTCCCGTAGTTGAAACGTCATCTATGAGCAAAATAGATTTTTGCCTTACAAACTGCTGTGTTTCAGGAATAAGTGCGAAGTGGTTTTCTAAATTTTGCAGACGATCGAGACGATTATTTTTCTGAGCTTGAGGCATACTTGGTAAAGTTTTTTGTAAAATGGGCAGGTACGAAATATTCGTTTGCCTACTCAATGCTTTTGCAATCTCAGCCGCTTGATTAAAACCTCGTTGATGAAGACGTTGTATATGAAGTGGTACTGGAATGATGAGATCAGTCAACGGAAAGTATGTAGTGTTATATAAAAACTCGCCTAAAAAATCTGCGATGTTTCTCACACAATCGTACTTCAATTGTTGGAGCAACTCGCGCATTGGAAAAGTATACTCAACCGCTGCGATGAGGTGGTCAAAGTGCTGTGATGGAAGCGAGAGGCGAATAGGTAAAGTATAGAACTGCAACTGGTCGTAACATCTTTGGCAGAGGAATGAACCAATTTTTTTACATCCAGCGCAAAATGGGGGGAAAAAGAAATCGAGAATCGTGCTACTTAGTGAGGGACGCATTGAGCAAGCGTAACGCGCGAAAATGACAAAAAGTGTAGCGTTTTTTATTCTGTTAAAACAGTGGCCGATACAGGGCTCGAACCTGTGACCTCACGAATGTGAATCGTGCGCTCTAACCAACTGAGCTAAACGGCCGTGCTGTAATCTCTTGCGAAACTTCGAAATTATATCACTTCAAAGCCATACTCTTTCATTACAGTTGCGAACTCTTGGCTACTATTGGTCCGATAGATTGCTTGACGAATTTGGCTGGCATTTGGAATATCATGCACGTACCACCCTAGGTGTTTACGCATGGGAAGGAAGTTATAACGTGGATCTGTGTGGAACGATTGTTCATATAGCTGAGCGTGTTCATAAGCTATTCGGAACAATTGCTCGACTGATGGCATTTCTTTTGGCTTAAAAACAAACGGATTTCCCATCGCTGTTCGACCAATCAATGCCCCATCGAGTGAGTATGTGGTTATTTTTTGCTGTGCATCTTGGAGAGATGTGATGTCGCCGTTGCCGAGAAGGAGAGTAGGGGTTTGGTGCGCGAGCGCGGCAGCGCGAGCGATTTCTTCCCAATTGGCTTGACCTCCATATTGTTGTTTTAAGGTACGGCCATGTAATGCAATAGCAGCGGGTTGCATTTCAAGAAGATTGGGAATCCATTCGTCAATAACTGGTGAGTCGTAGCCGATACGAGTTTTCACGGAGATTGGGAGCGTTCGTCGGATTTGGTTTGCTTTAGGTAATTGCTGATGATATTTTTCAACTAGAGTTGAAATTTCTGACGTAATATCTTCACAATCTTTACTTGTTTTTCCGTTGACCCAATCTTCGATTCCGGCCTTTGTTTCGCGAATAATCTCTTGAGCAAGTTTGGGAGTTTTAATTAAAGCTGCACCTGCACCACTGTGAGCAACATTTTTCGCTGGACAGCCCATATTAATATCAATGCCGTCAAAGCCAAGTTCGCAAAGAATTACTGCGGTTTGGCGAAAAAATTTGGGAGTGGTGCCGTAAATTTGGCCGATGATTGGTCGCTGGGTTTCGTCATACAGAAAATCTTTTAGTAACTGTGTGGCACCATGACAAACCCCTTCCACGCTAGTGAACTCTGTATAGGTGATGTCTGGATTACCATATTTCTTCGTAATATGACGAAAAGGATGATCAGTAACTCCATCCATCGGAGATAAGCCAACGATAGGCTTGGGCAAATTTTGCCAAAAATTGCTTTCCATCGCGCTATTATACCTGATTAAGCTCTCATAAGAGTGCTTCAATCGCATGCAGTTCTTGCTCTAAGTTCGCTTTTGTTTGTTTTTGAATGTCTTGCGCAAACTGTGTGAATAACTTGAGTAATACGGGTACATAGCGTTTTTTATCTGCTTGTGCTGCTTGGTCAGCATACAGTGCCATTTTATCTAGTTGTTGATACGTAGATTCTCGAGTGATTTGCGCTCCTTGGCGGGCCGTCTTTAAATCTTTGCGAAACTGCGCAAAATCAATAATGGGCAGGAGTGTGCTTGGCTGAGTTTGCGAATAAGTGAGTAAAAATGTCGTGGGGTTCGGACCTGCAGTCCCATTTTGCTCAACAAGTGTAGGATTAGCTTCTTTGTCGTACGCATATAGACGGAGCCGATATGGGCCGGTTTGTGCTTGGGTGATCTCAATATAGTATTTTCCGGGGGCGGGTTTAGCAACTTGAGTGATTTGCAGGGGAGGGGTTGTTTCAGTCGAGCTATTGGAAGGATCTTGAATTTTTTCTGCAAAAGATTGCACATTGGGGATAATTTCTTTCCGTTCATTGCGAACGATAATATGCAACTTTGCATCATGAGCAAAAAGAAGATAGCTTAAATCTGTATTACTTGGTTGAAATGTCCGAATTGAAAGCGGTGTTTGAGTGTATTGACTGAGTTTTGTGTAGTTATTAAAAGGATCTCTAATTAAGACACTTGGATCGTTCAGCGGAATGCCATCAGCGACGACAAAGTGATTAGGAACTTCTACCATGACTGGTCGTTGATTACGAACTTCATTTTTAACAACTTCTACATTTGGTGCAGCATATATGTACTCAAGTTTTTTGGTCTGAAATGTTTGATTGAGAACGAAGGTTAATCGGGTAAAGGCAATCCAGTTTAAGTTCCCATCAATGAAACCATCTTCTTGTGACTTCAGCCAGTTATTGACTGTTCCAGGTGTAATTTGCTGTCCGCCGGGCATTTGGTGTATGCCATAGTACTGCAAAATCATACTCAGTGATGTGACAACGCATCCCCAGCGGCTCATTGTGGGGGTTGTTGACCACGACGCAGCGTGATCATACTCATCATTTTTCCACGGAATATCAGTTTGTTTAAAAAGCGGAACATTTAGATCAACTTCAACAGTTGAAGGAAGAGGCCGAACAACGACATGCCCAAATTGCACAACAGTTGGAAATGCAAGTCCCGCAGTGCCTTTCAAACTAATTCGGCCGAAGTTTTGATTAAATGACCAGTCAACTTCATCAGCGATTTTTTGTTGATCAACAAAAAACTGAATGTGTCCATCTTCAAAAATGACTTTCATTTGATATGTACGGCCATTTTCTAATGTGTATGTTTTGAAAACATTGAGGGTGGGGAGGCCATTTTTTACGCGCACTAAATTATATTGATTGTTAATAAAGTGCATCTCGTACCAATCAAAAGCATTTTGGTATCCAAAAGAAATATTCCGATCTACTCCAGACAATGGAGTGTACTCAAATTCATAACTATAGTTTTTGGTACTTGAGCTCCAATACACATCACGAGGGATAATTTCGGCAATCGAGTTTTGTGAAGCAACAGTCACGCGAGCATGCTGCTGATCAATACTCCACTCCATACCTGATCCATGCACAATCTGCCATTTTGTCAGCAAATTAGAAAAATCATCTTGGAAAATCACCTGCTGAGCATACACCGTGATTGTGCCCGAAATGAAAAGGATGATTGCTATAATGAACCATAGAAATCGTTTCAACATACCGCTATTAAACACAGCAATCTGTAACAAGAAGATGACAAAATCGCGACTAAAAATTGTGTTCCTATCACCAAGCTTTTTTCCTAGTATTGGGGGGGTCGAACGGCATCTTTTTCATATAAGTTGTTTGCTCGCGAAGCACCATTCAGTGACCGTAGTAACTCAAAAAAAATCTGATGACGAAAAAGATCAAGAAATCATCGAGGGGATTCAAGTATTTCGGATTCCTCCTTCAAGTACATCGTCGCAGAAAATAACTGTTTGGAAGTGGCTCATCACTCATTTTTGGCTGTTACAACAAGCAAATATCATTCACATTCATGATGTTTTTTTCTGGATTCTTCCTCTTTATCCTTTTGTAATAAATAAAAAAATTTACATCACGTTTCATGGGTATGAGGCACCTGGCCCGTTAACAAAAAAACAAATTTTTTGGCACCAACTTGCCGCCAAACTTACTGCAGGAAATATATGTGTCGGAAAATTTCATCAAAAATGGTATGGGGTAACGCCCACACTTATCACGTATGGCGCAACTGAACAAATAACCACAGCAAAGAATATAGATCACCATTCACAAAAAGCACTTTTTGTTGGTCGGTTAGATGACGACACAGGGATTGAAAGTTATATCAAAGCCCTGAACCTCATTGATAAACGTCATGAGATTTCTCTTGATGTTTTTGGTGATGGGCCACTGAGACAAAAACTGCAAGAAATGGTTTTAGAGCAACAACTGCACGTGATGTTTCATGGCTGGACTGCGAAGGAAAAAATTCATTTTGAAAACTATCACTTACTTTTTTCCTCTCAGTACTTGTCGATTTTGGATGGTCTTGCCGCAGACTTGCATGTGGTTGCATTTGTGGATACTCCAATTAAAAAAGATTACTTAACACTGACGCCATTTGCACCGTGGATCAGTGTTGTTTATTCAGTAAAAGAGATTGCACTGCAGCTCATCACATCCTTTGTTCAGCAAGAAAAAGCAGTAGAGTGGGCACACGCACAGACCTGGGAGTCAATTACAGCACAGTATCTTCAATTATGGGGTATAAAAACGCTATGACGAACACGTCACTGATCATTACTGTATTGAATGAACAAGAAACAATAACTGCGCTCCTCAACGCTATTCTCGCGCAAACCCTTTTGCCAAATGAAGTTGTGATTTGCGATGGGGGATCAAGTGATCAAACTGCTAACTTAATTACCAACTTCGCGCAAGAGCATCCTCGCCTCAATCTCAAGATAATCATCAAAAAAGGTAACCGAAGTGTTGGGAGAAATGCGGCGATTATCGCTGCCGAGCACGAAGTTATTGCGATTACAGATGCCGGATGCATTCCTCATGTAGATTGGTTACAAAAACTTGTAGACATGTACGAAAAGATTCAACAGAAAGATGCGACGATCGCCGGGTACTATGATGCTGATCCGAAGACGCCATTTGAAGAAGCAGTTATTCCCTATGTTCTGGTAATGCCTGATCATATAAATCCTCAAAATTTTTTACCAGCAACTCGCTCCATGTTAATGACTAAAAGTGTATGGAAGCACGTAGGAAGATTTGATGAGAGTCTGAGTGATAACGAAGATTATGACTTTGCTAAAAGATTAGAAAAAGCCAAATTACCAATCTTTTTTTGTGAAGAAGCAAAAGTAACTTGGGTTCCTCGCCAACACTTGCGGCAGTTTTTTTGGATGATTTTTCGTTTTGCTCGTGGAGACATTTTTGCACAAATACTGCGACCAAAAGTGGCTTTTTTATTTGCACGCTATGTCATTTTTATGGCGATTCTGGCAGTATTCTTTTTAGTAAAAAGTTACATTGGCGTATTCTTTTTTATCCTTTTGTCTGCAGTTTTTTACTTTGGTTGGGCAGTGAAAAAAAATATTCGTTATGTGCCACATGGTTGGTATTGGCTTCCAATTTTACAAGTAGCTGCAGATATGGCGGTGATAATGGGAAGCATACATGGAGCAGCTGAATTATGGAGAAAGGGACACAAATTATGAGTTTTACATTATTTTTGAAAGAAATATTAGAAGAATGTGCCTTCATTGCACAAAATTCTTTTGGGAAAGTTACCGCATCAACGAAAGCGAATGATAACAACCAAGTATTAACAGCAACGGATCTGCAAATTGGTCAAACGATTATTGCTGCAGTTCAAAAAAAATTCCCAGAACATAATATTATTGATGAAGAAGCCGGCGTGATTGACAAACAATCCCGATTTACATGGATAATAGATCCGATTGATGGGACAAGTAATTTTGCAAATGGATTACCTCATTACGGTATCATGATTGGTTTGTTAGAAAATAATGTTCCGATCGTAGGTGGTATCGCACTTCCTTTTTTCAAAGAAATTTATACTGCTGAAAAAGGAAAAGGTACCTGGTGTAATAATGTAAGACTTGCTGTTACCACAGAAAGTAACTTAACCTCTTGTTTAGTTGCATACGGGATAGATGGACATCAAGAAAATCCACAGTTAACACGGAGGGAGGTTCAGATTTTGGGAAAAATTGTTTTGGGCATTCGTAACCTTCGGTCAAGCAATAGTGTATTTGATGTCGCTATGGTTTTGAAAGGAAAGTATGGAGCTGTACTGAATCAGACAAGTAAAATTTGGGACAACGTAGCCCAACATATATTAATTGAAGAAGCGGGTGGCAAGTATACTGATTTCACTGGTTTATCAATGAATTACTCAACTTTGTTTGCAAAAGCAGATCAAAATTTTACGTTTTGCGCAGCGGCACCTCAACTTCACGAGCAGTTGCAAACAATCATTCATGCTACAATGTAAACTCACTTTGTTTTTATAAATTTATTAAAAGGAACAGCATGCGTATTACGAAGTTCTCTCACTTGTTACTTGGTATTTCTGCATTCGTCGGAGTGGCGCAAGTTGCAACGCTTCCTGTCTATGCGCAGACTGGAGATACTACCCAACAAACAGCTCCATCAACCGATCCAGTAGTCACTTTTACGTACAAAGCACCAAATTTTTTAATCACAGCTGGACCCAATGTCAAACGCGTTACTTACACGATTGAGTATGTTCGTGTTTCAACAGCAGGTGATGTAACCGAAGGCCTCCAAAGTGGTGGAAAAGCGCCATTGAAGGGCAAATTTAAAGGCAGATACTCTGGTCGTGTCTATGCGGGCACACAATCTTCTCGATACTTTATTCCGCACCGCGTGAAGTCAGCCCATATTTCGTTAAAAGGAACAACTTTAGATAGAAACACGTTTAGTTATACCAACGACATTACAGTCACTCAGCCAACTCCAAAGAGACCAGTTGTTAAGAAAAAAGTATTAAAGAAGCATTAAGTTACTTCTTTTTTATCGCCGATATGTCTCAACCAATTGGTACGTGTGCTATTTTACTAAATTCCAAGAATCAAGTCCTCCTCGGAAAACGAAAAAATAGTTACAAAGCAGGCTTCTACGGGTTGCCAGGAGGAAGAATAGAAATCAATGAACCAGTTGCGCAGGCAATTCAACGAGAAGTTGAAGAAGAGACGGGACTCACGTTACACAACTTAGAGTATCTGGGAGTAGTACGTGAGAATCAAGGTGACTACGACTTCATTCATTTTGTTTTTGTAGCAAAAGATGTTGATCAAAAGCCCGTACTTTGTGAGCCTGAAAAATGTGAAGGTTGGGAATGGATTGATTTGAGTGATTTGCCAGAGGGAATTTTACCTGGGCATGAAGCAGCGGTGAAGGTATTTACGAGTGAGAAAAAGATTGTTGATATCTATACATAACCTATCAAATCATATATCTGTTGATTGGTAGCTAACGGTAAGTTTTTCCTGGGATCACATGCCTCGCAGATGAAGTTTAAATCTTGAGAATAAATTGTTTTCTGAAGCAGATTTGGCTCATCCTTAATACTCGTAACTACTTTCCAGTACGTGACATCAAAGTGTTCTTCTTCTTTTTTGTATTCATTCCATACTTCTCGCACCAAAGACTTGTCACAAATACCCATTAGAGACAACATGTTTAAAACATATTTGGGATCAACTGTTTTCCCTCTAATAACATCAACACAATTAGAGAGAAGACGACAAACCAGATCTTCCAAACTCAATATTGAAAAACTTTGGCCCTTGATAACTACAGTCTTCAGCCTTGCATGAGCATTTGTAAGATAGGGAAAGATATCAATTCTAAGTTTAGTTTTGGGATCTACTAACATTATATGAAATTTTCCCTTATGATTTTTAGGGTGATAGTGGGAGATTAAGAAATCTTGTTTTACTGAACTTAAAAGCTCATTCGGGTCAGAAGTTACTACATCTAAATCATTCAAATCTCGTTTCTGAAGTAGAAAATCATATTTCCCAAAGTAGTAGATAGTAGCAATACCTCCTGTAAGTGCATAAGAAGGGAGATATTTTGCTAAGCGTTGAAAAGTTCTTTGAATTCGCTTGACATCTTCAGCAACAAAGGCAACAGTGAGGTCAAAGTTTTCATTCTTTATCATTTTTATTTTTTAAATTGGCGGAGGGGACAGGACTCGAACCTGCAAGCCCTTGCGGGCGCCAGTTTTCAAGACTGGTTCCTTAACC
>PJMF01000023.1 GCA_003173865.1 Minisyncoccota bacterium | reverse complement strand
CTCGCCTCATCGGCTCGCCACCTGGGTACGTCGGGTACGAAGAAGGTGGGCAACTGACTGAAGCCGTGCGTCGACATCCCTACACGGTCATTCTGTTTGATGAAATCGAGAAAGCACATCCAGAAGTCTTTAACGTCTTACTCCAAATCCTCGACGACGGGCGGCTCACCGATTCCAAAGGTCGCACAGTTGACTTCAAAAACACAGTCATCATTATGACTTCGAATCTTGGCAGCGACATGATTGCCAAGTATGCGGATGATCAAAAGACCCAAGATCAAGAAGTTGCCAAAGTACTTAAACAGTTTTTCCGCCCCGAGTTTCTCAATCGAATTGACGATATTATTATCTTCAAGCCACTCAGCAAAACTGATATCGAACAGGTCGTCGAACGACAAATTCTGCAGCTCACTGAGCGACTTCAAAAGAAGAACATTTCAATTGAACTGAGTAAGGCAGCAATTGATTACTTAGGAAGTACTGGATATGACCCTGTCTTTGGCGCCAGACCGCTTAAAAGACTCATTCAGCGGGAAATTCTCGATCCATTATCGCTTCAACTCATCGAGGGGGAAGTGAAAGAAGGGGATCAAATCTTCGTCGACTTCAAAAACGGCAACATTGTACTTACCAAAAAGAAGAAAATGATGGCTTAGTACTCAGAATGTGCTAAAATAAACGCCTCCTGGGTGTATAGCTCAGATGGTTAGAGCGCTGTCCTGATAAGACAGAGGTCCTACGTTCGAATCGTAGTACACCCACTTAAGAATCTCCACAAAAACGTGTGACCAAATACGTCCCCTTGCCAATTAGCAGACAATGTTCTAGAATGCTAAATGTTATGATGAATGATCAAGAAGCATCCCAACCAAAACAAACTACAACCGAGCTCGTACCACTTGATGACTCAAAACTTACACTCCCAGTAGTGCCGATTCGTGAAGGAGTGCTTTTTCCGAGTACTGAATCAGTGTTAACTTTTGGCCGGGTTATCTCAGTAGAAGCAATTCACGAAGCAAAACGTACCAAAAATCTCGTTGTACTTCTTTCCCAAAGGCAACCTAATCTTGATACACCAACTCAAAGTGACATGTACGAGGTAGGTACATTAGCAATTGTCGAGCGAACACTCAACACCGAAGGTCAATTGAATGCGCTCGTGCGCGGTATTGGTCGTGTCAAAATTTTACAGTTTGTGAACACTCAACCGTTTATTCTTGCGGAGGTTCAGAGATTGGAAGATATCGTGGTTCAAGACGATGAGCTGAAAGCTCTCTCGACTCACCTGCAAAAAGAATTCAAACGTGCTGTCCACATGGGAAAACCGGTTGAGTTTTTGAACTTCATGAAGCTGATGAGTGGCCTGCATGATGGTGAACTTGTTGATCAAATCGCGAGTACGCTCACTCTTGAAACTGACGAAAAGCAACAAATCTTGGAAATGCTCGATGTCAAAAAGCGTCTCCAAACCGTCATTACATATCTTGCAAAAGAAATGAAGGTTTTAGAAATCGAGAAAGACGTTGCCAGTAAAACCCAACAAAAATTTGATAAAAACATGCGTGAGAATGTGTTACGCGAACGGGTACGTGTCATTCAAAAAGAGCTTGGGGAACTCGATGACGAAGAAGAAGTGCTCCTCGAATACGAAGACAAATTGAAAAAAGCCAAGTTGCCACTCGAAGTTCGTAAAAAAGTCCAGAAAGAAATTAAGCGTCTCAAACAAATGTCTGTGAATAATCCAGAAGCAGGATACTTGCGTACTTGGCTGGACGTTATTTTCGAACTCCCATGGGAAAAGAGAAGTAAAGGCAACATCGATCTAAAGAAAGCCCAAGAAATCTTAGACAAAAATCACTATGGTCTGAAAGAAGTGAAAGACCGCATTATCGAGTACATTGCCGTTCTTCAACTCAAGCAACAAACTGCAACCCACTCTAACTTGCCAACTATTCTCTGTTTTGTGGGCGCACCTGGTGTCGGCAAAACCAGTATCGGCAAGTCAATTGCTGAATCGCTGGGTCGCAAATTTATCAAAGTTTCACTTGGGGGTGTTCGTGATGAAGCTGAAATTCGTGGTCATCGCCGCACGTACGTCGGTGCTATGCCAGGCAAAATCATTGTTGGCATGAAACAAGCTAAAACGATGAATCCAGTGTTTATGCTCGATGAAATTGATAAGATTGGCAATGACTTCCGCGGTGACCCTTCGGCAGCCTTACTTGAGGCACTTGATCCCGAACAAAACAAGTCATTTGAAGATCATTACTTAGATTTACCATTTGATTTGTCTGACGTTATTTTCATTACCACTGCAAATACTTTGGAAACAATTCCGCCTGCTTTACGAGATCGTCTGGAAATTATTCGTTACTCTGGATACACAGAAGAAGAGAAGTTTTTCATTGCGAAACAACACTTAGTTGAAAAAGTTCGTAAGGCGAACGGCTTGAAACCGACCCAAATTGCAATAACAGATAACGATATCAACATGATTATCAAGCGATATACGCGCGAAGCCGGCGTCCGCAACCTAGAACGTGAACTCGGTAAAGTCATGCGCAAGGTCGCCCGCAAAATTGCTGAACACGCCGAAAAGAAAGTGGTCATAAGTGACGCAGTCATTCGTGACTACCTGGGACCTGAAAAATTTGATCCAACCTTAGCTGAGAAACAAGACGAAGTCGGTTTAGCAACGGGATTAGCGTGGACTTCAGTTGGTGGTGAAGTCTTGTTCGTTGAAGTTGCGCTCACAAATGGGAAAGGCATGATCAAGTTAACTGGGAAACTGGGCGATGTAATGAAAGAATCGGCCCAAGCAGCTCTGACGTATGTGCAAGCCAATGCGGCAAAACTCGGCATCAAAGAAAGCATCATTCAAAAATCTAATATTCACATTCATGTTCCTGAGGGAGCTGTACCCAAAGATGGCCCGTCAGCGGGTATCACCATCTGTACGGCGATCATTTCAGCATTTACCAACCGACCAGTGCGCCGAGAAGTCGCGATGACAGGTGAAATTACCCTTCGTGGTCGAGTCATGCGCATTGGGGGACTCAAAGAAAAAAGTATCGCTGCTCATCAAGCAGGATGTAAATATATTATCATTCCAAAAGAAAATGAACGTGACTTAGTAGAAATTCCCGACTCAGTCAAGAAAGATATCATCTTTAAACCAGTCACGACCATGGATGAAGTGGTTGCCCTCGCGCTTTCGCCTAAAGTTGCTACACTAAAGGGATGAAGTATGGAATGTTCCTGGGTGGATTAGTTTTTTGTGCAGTTTTTTTTGCTGGCTGTAGTTGGAGTTTTAGCGACTTTACTAATCAATCTGGTTTGCAAGTCTTTACTACTCATAACGAGCCAGCACAAGTATTTCTCGATGGAAAGTTACTGGGTAGCACCCCATATCGAAGTGAACACCTCAGCGCAGGGTACTACACACTCGAGGTTCGGCCAAACAACCAAACACTTATTCCATATAAAGATCACATTTCTTTACGCAAAGGCATTATTACCGTCTTTACGTGGAAACCAAGTAGCGAAGCCGAAAATAGTGGGGGCGTCGTCTATGAGGCAGAAAAAAACGATGATCCAACCCAATCCGCATTATCAATTACAACAGTACCTGATGGAGCGATTATTCATGTCGATGGCCAATTAAGTGGTTTCTCACCCACCGTACTGACAAAAGTTGAGCCGGGACAACATGAATATGAAGTGACACTTCCCAGTTTTGAGACACAAAAAAATACCATCCAAGTGTTGCCGGGATATCGTATGCTCGTCCACGTGTACTTAGCAAGACAGATCTTTGACAATATGACAAAGGCCAATCAATGAAAAGAACACTGTTGTTGCTCCTTTTTTGGGTCGGATACTTTTGTGTATTTTGGTTTCGCGCTTTTGGTTATACCGCTCAAGGTGATTTCTACACTACTCACAGTATTCTGTGGGCCGATTGGGCAGCTCACTTTACGATGGGATCTGCAATGGCATATCGGGAACTGATCCCACAGACCAGTCCATTTCTGGTGTACGCACCGTTTGCATATCCGTTTGCAGTTAATTTGCTCTCAGCAATCTTGATTCGATGTGGAGTTTCTTTTTTTACGGCGTTTATTGTTCCCAGTTTTATTTTTTCTGTCGCATTAGTTATGACACTTTTTGGTTTTTATCTTTTGCTCTTCAGAAGAAAAAGTATTGCAGCAGTAGCACTCTGTATTTTTTTACTCAACGGGGGAACTGGCGCACTCAACTTCATCGGAGAAGTTATTCATTCCGAACAACCAATTTCAGTGATCCAACACCCTCCAGAAAAATATACCAATAATGAATCTCAAGGTATTTACTGGATGTCAGTCATTGACAGTGTTATTATTCCTCAGCGTTCGTTTGCTCCCGGAATGACGGTCGGGTTACTCTGTTTAATGGTCATTTACAGCACACTTTTTGTAGAGAAAGTGAAGTATCGCTCTGTTGCACTTATCTGCAGTGTTGTTGGTTTAGGATTTCTGCCACTGATTCACACACATTCATTTTTGGCAGTTGGTATGATTGGCACAATGTGGGTAAGCGGTGAGTTGTTTTTTTTAGTAAGTAAACAGCCACTTCAATTAACTAAAGTGAGAAATTTTTTTGTTCGGTGGTTACTTTATGGAATTGGTGTACTTGCAATTAGCCTACCGATTATTAAGTACTTTATTTTCACTCAAGTGAGTCATCAATTTATTACCTCACAACTTGGGTGGTATGGGGGTGACGTCGTCGGAGAGTGGTTGGTATTTTGGTGGAAAAATTGGGGCCTCACACTCCCAGCCGCCGGAATTGGATATCTTTTTTGGTTAAAAGAAAAGAAATTTTTACATCCCTCACAAAAGGCATTTCTCTTTTTACCGTTTGCGCTACTTTTCCTCTGTATCAATATTTTTAATTTTCAACCCTTTCTCTGGGATAACACGAAGTTACTTACCTGGGTTTCTGTTGGAATTTCAGGCTTAGCAGGGTATGCGGTGGTTTATTTATGGCAGAAAAATTTTATTCTGAAAATTGTAAGTGTCTCTCTGTTTATTGCGATCATTGCTTCGGGAGCGATCGATGCCTATCGCATTCTTGAGCAGCAACAGTTCCAACACTACGTGATGTACACACACGAAGAGTCAGCACTTGCTTCATGGGTGAAAAATAATACAGACAAATCGGCCACTTGGCTCACGAGTGATAAACATAATCACTGGCTCTACAACCTTACGGGGCGCCAAACCGTGATGGCATATCGAGGTTGGCTCTGGAGTCAAGGCTACCTCTATAGTGATGTTGAGAAAGACGTTACAGCCCTCTTTAGTGATTTTTCGCGTCAGGATCTTTTAGAGAAATATCACATTGAGTACATTGTCATTGGTCCCGATGAACAAACTCAGTGGCATGCAGATCCTACGCAAGCGGCTCGATACTTCACACTGATGTTTCAAACTCCTCACTACCAAATCTTTCAATATAACCACGCACTACCCCAGAAGAGATAGATACCGTACACAGCCAATACTGTAGAGCCGCCGAGAATCAAACCATAGAGAAAATTTCTTTTATCAGTGAGCTCACACAGCATGAAGTACACTGAAATAATCAATCCGATATAGCGTGTGTTTGACAACCAAAATGACTGTGCAGTAATAACCAACCACTGCGCAACAGACCAAATAATCAGCTCCACCGGAAGTTTTTTTTCTTTCACGCGTAAACAATACAGCGCTACTAAAAGTGGAAAAAACAACGTGAAGTAGACATCAAAATGATACGTCAGCTCAGTTGGGACAAGATGAAAAATACTTTGTATATGATCTACATATGTGCTTAATGGATTCTGCGCAAACTTAAACCAATGTTCCCTGAGAACTTGTTGATAATGAAATGGCTGGCCAAAGTAAAACCAGTTCAGTATCAAGTAACAAGAAAATCCAAACGGAATGAGAAACCCTTTACTCAGATTCTGCCAGAATGCAGTCGGTCTCACTCGCAGAAAATAAAAAACATACGGCACAACTAAAATTACTCCAGTCAGCCGAGTAAGTGTCGCCAAAAATCCAAATACAACTGCTAGACCGAATTTTTTTTGATACAAAAAATAGAGAAAGCACATCGTGAAACACAAAAACACCCCTTCGCTATAAATCAACGTAAAGTACACGGCAATTGGTGAACAAAAAAAGAGCACTAAACTTTTCCAAGACGCTTGAGGTGAGTAGCCGAAGATCTGCGATAACCGAAAAAAGAGCACATGGCCAATCGCACTTGCTGTAGCGGTGAGTACAACACCACTCACGACTGGAGAAATCAGAAACACCGACACCAAACGCAACAGCAAAGGATAGAGAGGAAAAAAAACAATCAACACTGCATTTTCTCCCGTTGCTGAGTACCCATGTGTCGCGAGGGTTAAGTAACTTTTTGCGTCCCAAGCCATGAAGTTTTCGACCACATGAGAGCCTGCTAGACATATCAACAGAAGTAGGAGTTGATACACGCATGCAATTTTAATAATTTTTCTCATACTGCATTCTCTTTAGTTAAATGAAGTGACAGGAAAAGTCTCAACGTTTCCCATAATGCTTTCTGAATGATAACCAATTTATTTCCACTCGCCACGCCGTATTTACGTGGATAGTGATGAACCGGTAACTCAATAAATGTATATCCTTTACATTTTAATCTGTACAAAAACTCTGCACTGATACATGCCCCGGATGACTGAAGAGGCAGTGATTGCAGTAACTCTGTCTTAATTAACTTAAATGCACAATCAATATCCTTGACATAAATACCAAACAACATGTTAATCAACTGCTTAAATAACCACGCATTAAACGCTCGCGTTTTTCCTTCAGCACGTTTCAAGCGATATCCAATAATGACGGAGGCATCTTTCACATAGGGAATGAATGTTTCCAGCTCGCGCAAATCAAACTGCAGATCACCATCAGTAAAAAAAATCCATTGATAACGAGCCGCAGCAATGCCAGAACGGAGCGACATTCCATATCCCATGTTATGGGCATGATGAATAACGCGTATAAGTTTATCTTGCGCCGCAAGCGCATCAGCCACTTTTGCCGATTTATCTGTGCTACCATCTTCAACTATAATAATCTCGTATTTTTTTGCAACTAAAGGAAGAACTTCACGCAATTTTTTTACCATTTTAGGAATATTTTTTTCTTCGTTGTAACAGGGAAAAAAGACCGATAGCGATGGAAGTTTTTGCAAAGACATACAAAGAACTCATAGTATACATCACCATGATAAAAAAAATTTTCCGATCAGCATTACTTCCTTACTTCGTGCTTTTGGTCGTTGCATTTTCAATCCGTTGTGTCAGTGTCGGCACTTTACCGAAGGGATTGAACTGGGATGAAGTCGCGTATGGCTACAATGCATATAGCCTGCTTTCCACGGGTCGTGATGAATGGGGCAAGTCTTATCCACTTTTCTTAAAATCATTTGGTGAGTATAAACCTGCACTGCTTTCGTACTTTTTGATTCCTTCTCTTTTGATTTTTCAAGATTGGAACTTTGCGATTCGCCTCGTCCCAGCGATGTTAGGAACAGTTGGGGTGATTGCTACATATGGTTTTTTCTCGGAGTTAACTCGTTCTAAAAAAATTGCTTTCTTAACTGCACTTATCCTTGCAATTACTCCTTGGCATATTCACTACAGTCGGGCAGTCATGGATCCAATTATTGCCCACACTTTTCTTTTATTAGGGATGTGGGGTTGGCAGAAGACTCAGACAAGACACCGCATACTTGGAGCTATTTTTCTCATTATTTCAATGTATACCTACAATGCTGAACGCGTTTTTATCCCGTTATTACTCCTTGCCCACACGATTATTTTCCGGCTAGAACATTGGCGGCTCTGGCGCAATATCAAACCAATGCAGGCATTGCCCTTTGTCGTTTTTTTCATCGGAACCGTGTGGATTGTGACAGAAACCATATTTGGAGTTGGCGGAACTCGTGCAAGAATTGTCTCTGTTTTTGGGTCTGAGGTCATTCAAAACAGTGCCAATGAACAGATTACCCGCGAGCGGATCACAGGTTTTCCGGTCATTAAAGTGCTTGATAATAAGCCCTACTTCCTTTTTATGGATATCTCAAAACGTTACTTTGAGCATTTCAGACCTGACTTTCTTTTCTTCGAAGGAGGAAACTTAACTTCCCAGCATGGTTTTTCTCATTATGGAAATCTTTTATTGATTATGTTGCCATTTGCTTTGATAGGCGGTTGGCTCACTTTGCGGAACTCATCGCGTGTGCATCTTTTTATGGTGAGCTGGATTGCACTTTCACCACTCGCTTCAGCTGTGACAATCGATACTCCACATTCGGGACGCACATTATTTATGGTTACGGCCCTGTGTTACTTGATCGCCATCGGCATTATTCACGTCACTCACTGTGCACCTACACAAAGAGGAAGAAAAGTTCTCGCCGCAACAATTTTCTTCCTTTTTGCACTTAACTTTTTTATGTATGTGCGCGATTATTTTTTATTCTTTCCAGAAGAATCATTCAAAGCATGGCAGGGATACTACAGCGAACCAATGCAGTTTTTAGCGCAAAAGCAGTCGAGTTATCAGCGTATTTACTTTACTGATGCGTATGACTCACCGTTGATTTTTTATGCTTGGTATAACAAAGTAAACCCACTCATTATTCAAACTGCTCTGCGTGATCCATTTAATATTTCTCAATTTGCAAACATTGATGTTTTTGTAAATAAAAATCCACAACGGTGGTGCCTTTTTACGAAAACGCATACGTTAATTGTCGTCGATCCCAGTTACACGGCAACTTTAGCAACACCACCATTAAAAACATTTTTTTACTTCAATCGATTCACCACTGCGGAAGCCAGTTTTGTTGTGTACGACACGGATAAGTTGGAAATGAAAGATCGTACTGCTGTGGGAGAACTGTGTCAGGAGTCGAAATTTCCTAGAGATGCTGCGCTACCACTTTGATTAACTCAGCAAATTCGTGAGGATCTAAACTAGCATTTCCTGGTACGACGCCACTTATCTCAGCAGGTGTAGTGTAAGTAGACACATTCTGCGCATTCACAGATCCTCCATAGAGCACTCCCATGACAGGATAAGACGCTTTAATTAATTGAAGTGCTTGCAAAACTTGACTTAAATCAACTGCATGACCATGGCCAGCAGTTGAAATTGCCGTGGGTGGTTCGTACATGACCAGACATTTTGCTAATTGATCGTTATTCAGTTGAGAAAGTTGTGAGCTCCAGTTTTGATCATCAACTGCAATAATGGGCGTCATCTTGGAGTCAAGAGCTTGCAGAGCTTGGTTGCCCACAATCAAATCGGTCTCACCAAAAAATTTTCTTCTCTCTGTGTGACCTAAAATTACAAAATGAGCAAACTCGCTCACGATCAATCCCGACACTGCACCAGTGTATTGACCATTCGGGAACGGGGAAAGTGTCTGTACCCCTAAAGTAAGTTCAGGCAGCAAATCTTTCATCAACGCAAGATGCACAAAGCTTGGACAAATAATAACTTTTACATCTTGAGGTAAAGCACTCAAATCAATTTTGGTACGAAAAGCACTTACCCATTGTTTGACTTCTGTTGTATTTTTATTACATTTCCAGTTGCCGATGATGTATTTCATGAGCTCCTTCTCTTTGCATACCGTTCGCGCGAAACTTGCAATACCTTTTCGCGACTTTGATTTCTTGATGTGGCCAAACTCAATGTCGTTGCCGGAAATGGCTGACTCATTTGACCATCGATCATTAGTTTTGTCACGATCTGATAACGATTCAGTGATACTAAGTCTTCTTGGGTAAATTTACCACCAAACTCTTTTTCCATCCAGGCCGCATCGTTCGCACCAAGGATGAAACTGATCATACTACCCGCATTGCCAAAAATCGCAGCTTTCACTTCATCGGGAATTTGCGACATGTATTGATTTGCCAAAATGAGACTCAAACGATACTTGCGTGCTTCAGATAAAATTTTAATAAAACTGGTGGTGGCAAAGTTTTGAAACTCATCAATATACAAGAAAAAATCGCGTCGCTCTTCTTCTGCCATGTAGACACGATTCATCGCAGCCAACTGAATTTTGGTAATAATCATTGCTCCCAACAAAGCCATGTTATCTTCACCCAGTTTTCCTTGTGAAACGTTCACAAGTAAAATTTTTCCATCATTCATCACGGATTCAATATCAAACGAGCTCGTCGTCGTATTCACGACATTACGAATCAATGGTGAAGTGACAAACTGTCCCACTTTATTTAAAATTGGCGAAATTGCTTCAGTCCGCAAACGCTCTTGCATCGTATTAAACTCGGCTTCCCAGAAATTTTTTAGCACTTGATCATCAAGGTGTTCAACCACTTTTGCACGGTAATCCGCGTCTGTTAAAATCCGCAGCACATCTTCCAATTTTGCATTTGTCGAAAGTAAAGTCAGCAACGCATTACGTAAAATATACTCGAGACGAGGCCCCCAAGAACTTGCGTATAACTTTTGAAAAATCGTGACAATTCCCGAAGCAATGAGCTCACGATGGACGAGTGAGCCCCCTTCAAATAAGTTCATCTTTACCACCGCGTGAGGATCTGACGGGTCAAAAACAATCACGTCATTAATCCGATGTTTAGGAATGTAGTTGAGAACTGTGTCGATTAAGTCACCATGTGGATCAACGACCGCTAAACCTTCATTATGCTTTAAATCATTAATAATCATGTTGGCGAGCAATGTCGACTTTCCAGTTCCGCTTTTGCCAATTGCGTACATGTGACGTCGTCGATCTGCCTTTTTAATACCAAAAATTTGCTCCTGATTCTTAAACTCAACACGGCCAAAAAAATTGACATCATTGCGCTCTTCTTCAGGGGTGTGATTGAAGGTTGCAACATTTTCTGGCGGTTCTCCCAGCAAATTTTTTCCCCAAGCAATGTTGCGAATCGTTGACAATCGTTTATTTGGCATGTGGAAAATGGTTGCTAACTCATCACTCGAAAGATACTGATGCCCAAAACCAATTTGACGAGTAATTAATTTTTCTAAGAAAGCCTTTTTGCGCAAAAAAGGACGCCGCAAAATAAAGCTGTTCGTCTCTGATTGAAAACTACTAAATGACGTCACTAGACTTTCCACAATCTGCTCTGTCCGTGCTTTCGAGAGCGCTTGTGCCAGCACTCGAATACGTACTTCGAACCCTGGTTGTGCCAGTTTACGCTGAATAATTTCCCGATGTGGGTGGGGTGAAACTGAGCCATCGCTCCCTTTTACTCCAGTGTGTACAAGTGATTGACCACTTTTTTTCCAGTAGTTTCGCACTTTGCGTACATGCAGTTGAATCACTGCTGTTTCATTTTCCTGAAGCTTCGCTAGAGAAGAGAGTACCGCTGCCAAAGGGTCGGTATCGGTAAACTCACGATAGGTTTTTAAAGGGTAGTAAGATGCAGAAGATAAAATGACTTCGCCATAACTCTTTGGATAGTCATGTAAGAAATCATTCAATGGGTTGTGTTGGAGTTGTTTAATTAGAATTTCCGGATAATTCGAAGTCAGTTGACTACTCATGTACTCAAGTAAATGAGAGGGAAACGTGATCAGCTCATAGATCGTTTGACCCTGACTTAAAAACTCGAAAGTAAATTCTGGAGCCTTCTTCAGCGTATTATGAATACCGTGTGGCGGATTTGGTAGCGCCATAAAAAGTTGGGCTGCCGCCTCTGGAGTTTGTTCACTTTCGCGCGACGTACGGATTTCAAAAGTAGTTGTAGGCTGTGCCGGCATGGTACTCATTAGTATAGCAGGAATTCTGAGTAGACATATTTATTTATGTGTAATAACATATAGTTATAATAATATAAAGAAAGTATGTCTCAAAAACGCATCAAAAATCAAAAAATTATTAAAGTGGGCAATAGTTTTGCCATTACTCTTGATAAATCATTTTTCGATCGCAACCAATTAAAAGAAGGTGATCCTATCATTGCTCGGTATGATGACGACAATGGCACTGTAACATTTGCCCCCCCACAAAAATATAAAGCATCGAGTATAACCGGAGCTCTTACTTTGGCTGAAAAAAAAGCAGTATATAAAACTAAAATTGATCCAGAACTCAAGAAATGGACTGATGATTTTCTAGAGGCAAACGCTGAAGCCATGAAAGAACTTGCCAATTCATGACAAACTACACCACTCTAGATATTGAACAAGTTGTGTATATTCATGAAAAAATTTTAGAAACTTCAGGAGGAAGTTACGGGATTCGTGACTTCTCGTTGCTCCATTCAGCGCTCGAAAGATGCAAAGCAACGTTTGCAGGTGAAGATCTTTATTTATCTTTATTTGCAAAAGCATCCGCTTTATTTCATTCATTAGTAATGAATCATGCTTTTCTTGATGGAAATAAGCGAACTGGATATGCAGTAATGACACGTTTTTTAAACTCTAATGGTTATCAGATCACATCTACTCAAGAAGAAATAGTTCGGATGTGTCTCATAGTAGAAAGTAAAAGCTGGAAAATCAAAGAAATTGTCGTTTGGTTAGAGCAGAACACACAAAAACTTCCCAGATAAAAGGGATTACTTCTCCAAAAAGGCCTCAATATCCATCTCGCCGCTCAACACATCATCTAACATTGCATCATCAAGTGGAACATACTTTTGGCGACTGCCTGCACCATGTTGTGTAGGCGAGAACTGCCAACGTTTACGCTGAGCCTGAGTGTCATATGTTGCACCACGGTTATAGCTAGAGGAATAAGATTCTTCTTTTTTAATGAGTTGCGGAGGAATGTCATTCAGAAAACGACTCGGCATCGCGCCACTCGTAGTGCCATACACCATCCGGCGACGGGCGTACGTAATGTAGAGCTTGTGTTTTGCCCGCGTGATTGCCACATAACAGAGTCTGCGCTCTTCTTCCATTTGTTCCTTGTCGAGAATCGAACGCGAGTGGGGGAAGAGCCCCTCTTCCATGCCGACTAAGTACACAACTGGAAACTCTAATCCCTTTGCTGAGTGAATACTCATCATCGTTACCACATCTGCCTTGCCATCAACCGTCACATCCGCCATTTCGTTATCTTGCAACAACGCAATATTTTCTAAAAATGTGTCGATTGCTTGAAACTGCGCTGCCACGTTCAGCAGCTCTTCAATATTTTCTAGACGAGCAAAATCTTCTGGATCGTGATCATCGTAACGACTTTTATAATCTGTTATCTGCAAAATCCGTTCAAGCACTTTGAGTGGTGGTGCTGGTGTCTCAGCAGAAAAAGGGGGAAGTGTGTGTACCCACCCCATAAATTGTTCATACTTCCTTTTGCCCAGCTTCATCGCCCGCTCACGCGACACCTCATCGTGAGGATTTGCTACTAGTCGCAAGTAAGAGAGAACATCCTTCACTTCTTTGCGAGCATAGAACTTCACCCCACCAACTAATTTATAAGGAATCCCAGCTCGAATAAAGGCCTCTTCAAATGCACGAGACTGCGCATTGGTCCGATAGAGAATCACTCGATCTGAGTAGGCATACTCAAGATCTCGGGTTTGAATGTACTGTGTTACTTTGCGCGCCTCATCTTCCCCACTCTCAGCTTCATACAGCACGATTGGTTCCTGCTGTGTGTTTTCAGTCCAGAGTTGCAAAATGGGGTGCGAAGTATTTTTAGAAATAACTTCCGTTGCCGCATCCAAAATTGTTTGCGTAGAGCGGTAATTTTGTTCCAAACGATACTCTTGGATCTGAGGAAAATCTATTTTCAAGTGCAGCATATTACGATAATCAGCACCTCGCCACGCATAAATAGACTGTGAAAAGTCACCAACGACATAGAGATTTTCCTGCGGTAACGCAAGTAACTTACTTAATATGTACTGGGCTTTATTTGTGTCCTGATATTCATCAATCAGCACATGAGTTAATGTATGTTGATAACGCGCTAACACTTCGGGATGCTCAAGAAACAACTCAATTGTACGTGAAAGCAAATCATCAAAATCGACAGCTTGATTCTTTGCCAACTCGTGTTGGTACTGTACGTATGCGTGACCCACAAACTCTTGATATTTGCCACGAGCTTGCTCTCGATACATTTGCGGGCCAATCATTTCATTCTTTGCTTCAGAAATCGTTGCTTTCACGGCTTTGGGATGAAATTCTTTATCTGACCAGTTATTGGTTTTGTACAGTTGCTTTAACAAATCAAGTTGATCATCACTATCAAAAATACTGAAGTTTGGTTGCAAACCAATCAGATATCCATCACGACGCAAAATCTTGGCACAAATTCGATGAAACGTTCCTGCAAAAGGCAATGTATGGCCAGCCATTCTCAACATGCGTTCGCCTACTTCCTGAGCAGCTTTGTTAGTAAACGTCACCAGTAAAATTTCACTTGGGTCAAGTTTTCCGTGTTGAATCAGCCATGCGGCACGTGTAGTCAATACTCTCGTTTTGCCCGAGCCAGCTCCTGCCAGCACAATTGCAGGTCCGTCTGGATGGAGGACCGCTTCTTTTTGTTTTTCGTTAAGGTCACTAAGCAAATCTTGGGTCATGGAGACAATACTAACATACATTTGTGCTGCTATAATCTTTAGCATGTTACTTCGTCCACTTCGTGAAGAAGAAAGTACCCTTTTTGACTCTGTGGTTCATCACCCGCTTCAATCTTGGAGCTGGGGAAATTTTCGGAAAAAAACTGGCGTCACGGTGGAACGAGTAGGTTTTTTTCAAAACGGCAAACTCCATCATGCAGAACAAGTTTTTTTTCATGCCATTCCGGGATTAAGCGGCATGACTGCAGGTTACTTTCCTAAAGGTGATATGCCAGATGAAGAGCAACTCAATGCCCTTCGTCAGCTTGCGAAGAAAAACCACGCCCTGTTTATCAAAATGGAACCAAACGTAGGTCATAAAGTGGGAACCCCATCTGCCCTTCAACACATCGCTGACTTCCTCAAACAAAATGGCGCAGTGCCAGGCAGACCTTTATTTACGAAGTACACATTTCAACTAGATCTCACACCCAAAGAAGATGATTTATTTGCCAAGTTAAACAGTAAAACTCGCTACAACGTCAATCTTGCTTTCCGCAAAGGTGTGCACATTGTTGAAAACACGAGTAAAGAAGGCATGGATGAGTACATCAAAATTTTGGAAGAAACCACCAAACGTCAAGGATTTTATGCGCATTCGCCGCAGTACTTTCGGACGATGTGGGAAAACCTCGGCCAATCAGGCATGCTTCGCATTTTTCAAGCTGAGTATGAAAACCAGATTTTGGTTTCATGGATTATGTTTGTTTTTGATAACACACTGTACTATCCGTACGGTGCTTCCAGAGATCTACACCGTGAAGTCATGGCAAGCAACTTGATGATGTGGGAAATGATTAAGTTTGGTAAACAGCAACACTGTACTTCCTTTGACATGTGGGGCTCGCTTGGTCCAGAACCAAATGAGAAAGACCCTTGGTTTGGATTTCATCGTTTTAAAAAAGGTTTCGGTGGCGATTTAACTGAGTTTGTGGGAACATATGACCTAGTTATCAATCCAGCTCTCTATTCTTTATATAAAATGGTCGAAGATATTCGGTGGAAATTTCTACGACTGAAAGCACACATAAGGAGATAAGTATGTCTAGCACACGTTTTCAACGCATTCTTTTGAAAGTTGGCGGGGAGTCGCTCATTGGTGACCGTGACTATGGGATCGATCCACAAGCGGCATTGAACGTTGCCGAACGAATTAAAAGTATTCACGAAAAAGGTGTGCAAGTGGCAGTTGTGATTGGTGGCGGCAATATTTTTCGAGGCATTTCTGCTTCTAAAAACGGCATTGATCGCGCCACTGCTGACTACATGGGCATGTTGGCAACGGTCATGAATGCGCTTGCACTTCAAGATGCACTTGAAAAAAGTAACGTGGAAACACGGGTGCAATCAGCCCTGGTCATGCCTTCAGTTGCAGAGAGTTTTGTTCGACGCCGCGCTATTCGTCACATGGAAAAAGGCCGCGTGATCATCTTGGCAGCCGGAACTGGTTCTCCGTACGTCACCACCGATACTGGCGCGTCCCTCCACGCACTCGAGCTCCAATGCGACGTTTTAATGAAAGCCACTAAAGTTGACGGCATCTTTGATAAAGATCCAGTGAAGTTTCCAGACGCACGTCGGTTTAAGACATTAACCTTCGCTGATGCCATCAACATGCCCGGAGTAGAGGTCATGGACACAGCAGCACTGGCCATGAGTAAAGAAAATAACATGCCATTGATGGTTTTTGAGTTATTCAAAGGAAATAACCTGCAAGAAGCAGTCGAAGGTGGCGATGTTGGGACCTACGTGAGTAACGATGTCGAGACTGCATTTGCCTAAGCGAGTGATTTGTGTGTATATTGATCTTCATGCAGTATCTTTCTTCTTTTGACCCTAAAAATTTATCTGTTCTTTTACGCCTTGATTTAGATTTGCCGTTTGAAAAAGGAAAGTTTGACACCTTGAGAATGGAGGATAGTATCGACACGCTTTGCTATCTTTTTCGCAAAAAAGCGCGACACGTGACCGTTATTGCCCATCGTGGTCATACTGTCAAAGCAACAAAAGAATTTTCCCTAGAACCAATTGCCAAACTGTTATATGACCTGCTATTGAAACAAAAGAGTTTTCAAAAAATCGAGCGAACCCAACTCGAAGATTGGCTCGACATCTGTGAAAACGTTCGATTTGATCCGCGCGAAGAAAAAAATGACCCCAAGTTTGCCAAAGAGCTTGCCAAAGGTCACGACGTTTTTGTCAACGACGCATTTGCAACTTCTCATCGCAGTCATACTTCAATTGTGGGTATTCCTAAATTACTGCCCACAGTATTTGGCTATCAATTCGAAAGAGAAGTCGAAGTCATGACGAAACTCATTGAAAAACCGAAACGCCCTTTTATCTTTGTGCTTGGCGGAGCAAAGTTAGATACCAAATTGTCGCTTCTAGAGAAAATCTCAGACCTCGTGGACGTCATTTTACTCGGCGGAAAATTGGCAGATGAAGCAAAAGCTCAAGGCTACAAAAATCGCCGCATGATCATTGCTGAGTTAACGCCAGACGGTCTGGATGTCAGTCCGAAATCAGTCGAACAATTTGAACGATTTATAGCCGAAGCCAAAACGCTTGTTTGGAATGGCCCGATGGGTAAGTTTGAAGAAAAAAATCACATGGCAGGCACAAAAGCAGTAGCGGATGCAATCGCTAAAACAACTGGTTACCGTGTCATTGGTGGAGGAGACACAGAGGCAGCAATCAGCGCCTTAAAAATTTCACCCAAAATGTTTAGCTTTGTAAGCTCAGGAGGTGGAGCAATGCTGCACTACTTGGCATATCGCACTCTGCCCGCGATCGAAGCTGCGGAGGGAAGTAAAGTGGCAA
The DNA here is from genome assembly GCA_003173865.1 of Minisyncoccota bacterium. Classification (GTDB taxonomy): domain Bacteria; phylum Patescibacteriota; class Microgenomatia; order UBA1400; family PJMF01; genus PJMF01. The sequence goes on along the minus strand of PJMF01000023.1, from coordinate 4,163 downwards.
AGTAACAAAGTTGCAAAGTGGCAGCGTTTGAAAAGGAGGAAATATGCATACATTTGGAATTAATGGTTTTGGCAGAATCGGTCGCACCGCTTTTCGAGTGTGGTGGAAATTTCATCGAGATGAGTCACAACTCAAACTCATTAATACCTCTGGATCAATGAAAATTGCTGATTGGGTGTATTTACTCAAGTATGATTCTAATTACGGCATGTTTGGGGATGAAATTGAGTTTGAAGAACACCAATCAAACGAAAAAGTTAGTGATCAAGATCCCGTCATCGGCAAAATCAAGTTACACAGTGGGGAAAAAAGTTACGAAATTATCATTACTGCACAACGTGATCCCAAAAAAATTCCTTGGGCACAGTACGGTGTTCGCACGGTCATTGAGTCCACTGGCGTGTTCACTTCAGTTGAAAAAGCTTCGGCTCATTTAGAAAGCGGCGCACATCGTGTCATCATTTCAGCACCACCAAAAGGCGAGGGTGTCAGTACAACCGTAATTGGCGTGAAAGATGCAAATCCCAACAGTCAAGTCATCTCAAATGCTTCATGTACGACGAACTGTGTCGCTCCGGTGGCTCAGATCATGACCATGGCATTTGGTGTTCAAAAAGCAGCTCTGACGACAATTCATTCTTATACTGACGACCAAAACTTACATGATAACTCGCACCGGGATCTCCGACGAGCTCGAGCTGCAGCCCTGAACATCGTTCCTACTTCTACCGGAGCTGCGATTTCTGCAACCGAAGTTGTTCCTGAGTTGAAGGGTCTCTTTGATGGATTAGCTCTCCGCGTACCCACTGCAGTGGGCTCAATTTCGGATATGGTGTTTTTAACGAAACAAAAAACAACCGTCGAACAAGTAAATAAAGTGTTTACCGCCGCAGCTCACGATCCACGTTGGAAAGGCATCTTGGCAGTCACGAATGAGCCGCTGGTCTCCCGGGATATAGTGGGTCGACGTGAGTCTTCGATTGTCGATTTGTCTCTTACTCAAGTTATCGATGGTGACCTCGTCAAAGTCATTTCTTGGTATGACAACGAATGGGGATACTGCAATCGACTCGTCGAACAAGTTGAACGAGAATAATCCATGAGAGACTTTTCAAACAAGCTCTAAGGTTAGGCCAATCGTGTCAAGTTGATACTCAAAAGCTTCCCGCACGTGTGCTTCCTGAATAACTTCGGAATTATCTAGATCTGCAATCGTACGACTGACCTTAGTCATTTTAAAGTAACTTCTTCCTGTTACTTTTCTTTTGATACTTTCATAACGAAACAGTTTTTGAGCATCTTTTGTAAACACACACCATTTACCTATGTCGGCTGCAGGAATATCTGCATTGGTAAAAAAAGCTTCATGTTGATACCGTGTTATTTGTTTTTGACGCGAAAACGCAACTTGCTGCTGCAGAGTAGAGAAGTTCGCGTCATCATATGGAACGTCTTTATCCGTAAGATCTTCAACTGCTACTTCTTTGATCAGGACTTTTAAGTCAAAGCGATCCAGAAGAGGTCCAGATAAACGCTGCTGATACTTTTCAATACGCGACGGTGCGCAGCGACAGTTTTTGATGAGGGAACCTTTATATCCACACGGGCACGGATTCGTCGCCGCAATCAAAGTAAATGCGGCCGGAAAAGTGACCGAACCTGACTGCCGAGAGATATAAATACTTTTGGTTTCGAGCGGCTGACGGAGAGTTTCGAGAATGTGTGGCGGAAACTCTAAAAACTCATCCATGAAAAGTACTCCACGATGAGCAAGTGTAACTTCACCAGGCTTGAGTTTTGCACCTCCACCGAGTAACGCCGTTGCCGAAATCGTATGATGCAAGGAACGAAATGGACGAGTAGTGCATAAACCATTCGTCAACATCCCATTCAGTGAGTACAGCGCACTAACTTCCAATGCTTCTTTTTTCGTTAACGTTGGTAAAAGCGTCGTCATCGACTGAGCCAACATGCTTTTTCCAGAACCAGGAGGGCCACACAAAAGTAAGTTGTGAGCACCAGCAGCGGCAATGAGTATAGCTCGCTTTGCCCGTTCTTGACCCTTCACCGCAGTAATGAGATTTTGATCAGGTCTTTGCGGCACAGCAACAAAGGGAATCGGTGTTAACCTGGGCAAAGAAACTCTTTTTTTGGTAGCCTCTATATACTCAGAAAGGTGCCGGAGCGGAAAAATCTGCACTTGATCGATAACCCGCACTTCATTTTGATTTTCAGCGGGAATAATCACTTTTTGAAATCCGAGCTTGCGGGCTGCAATAACCAGCGGCAAAGCACCCCGAATTTTTTTTAGCCTACCGTCTAATGAGAGTTCTCCGAAAAATAACGTATCATCCGTTTCTGCTTGAACTTCGCCGTACATTTTTAAGAGTCCCACCGCAATAGCAAGATCAAAACTCGAGCCACTCTTTGGAACATCAGCTGGCGCGAGATTGACTACTGTGCGCTTGCTCCGCAAGCGCACACCACAGTTTTGCAGCGCCACAGTCATGCGTTCTTTTGCCTCTTCAGTTGCCTTTGAAGTAAGACCAATAAAAATTAAGTTTGGTGTTCCACGATTGCCATCAACTTCAACTTCGATTTTGAGTGCTTCTAAACCAACCATCATCGCGGAAAATGTTTTTGCTAACATTCGCCGAGTATAAAGAGGAAAGATGACAAAAACTGTAACAAAAACGCAGTTGCTTTTATTTCGTGCGTTTGTACCAGTCATCCAAGATGCGGCGAACCGTATCTTGACCACCCAAACCAAGGGCTAAGCCGCCCCCCAGTGCAAAGGCAAAGATCACGCCAAAAAATAAAATCTTAATAAACTCACTCGCAATCCCCAGTTCAGCAACAGCGGCGAGAACGGTGATCACCACGACAATGTAACTGGCGACCTTGGCAAATAAACGAGCACTATACATATCAATGCTACGCATTGCACCTTTCACCACACTTTCAACTAACCCAGCCACTAAAACCCCAAACACAAAAATTAAGAATGCGGAAAAAATATGGGGAATGTACTCCAAGATACGATTCATCACTTCTGAGAGAGGGGTGAGTCCGAGTAATGTTACTGATGTATATAAAACAATAAATAAAAATAACCAATAAAATACACCACCAATACTCTCTTCCAATTTTTGACCAAACTCAGCATTTTTTAGGAAAAGTTCTAGCGGAGTTTTTTCAACAATTTTAGAGACACGCAAGGTCTCCATCGCTTTTACTACTAAGCCACGTACGATACGCGCCACGATGACGCCCACAAAAAACATCACGATCGCGGCCAACAGACGAGGCAGAAAAGCAGAAACTTGATCAACAAGTGTCGCTGAACTAAAAGAGAGAGAGTCTTGCCAAGTTTGCGTCATAGTTTCCTTTATTGGGTGACCCGTAAGCCGGATTCTGTTTTATACGATGATTTATCTAATGCCTGAAGCTTGATCACCACTCGCCGAAGCGAAGTAAGGAACATATCCAATATGGTGAAGTTCGTCAGTTGCAGCTGGGAGGATTGCCTTTCTCACCTTTTCAGGGAGAAAACCCAAAAGCTTGGTCGTTTCACCCGCCGCTACGCGGTTCGTCACTGTTGCTCTAACTGTCTCTCGAACTTGCGTCCGAGATCTCCTGCTCGTCCCGCCAAGGCGGGACTACGCGGGACACCATATGTTCTGCTGTCCGGACTTTCCTCCCTTTCCTGTTTTTGGCGGGAAAAGGCCATCGTTCAGTCACCCAGCGTAGTATAGCGAAATTTATTGATTTTCGCGAATCCAAAAGGAGTACACTGTCCGCAAAACGATATAGAGCGGCACTGCGAGTAACGCACCCAACATGTTGCCCATCTTAAAGCCGATCAAGATAACTATAATTGTCACCAGCGGACTCACATCTGCATTTTCTTTCATGATCTTGGGCACAATAATTTGATTTTCCAATTGATGAATCAAAAGATAAAAAAGGAGTGTAAAGCCAGCCATCGCTGGCCCCATGGCAGTATAGGCAATCACTATGCCTGGCACAGCCGCAATTGCAGGTCCTAAATTGGGTAAAATTTCGAGTAATGAAGAAGCCACTGCCAAAGGTAATGCATACGGAACAGAAAGAAGTGAGAGTCCGATATACACTAAAATACCAATCGTAATCATCAACAGTAA
>PJMF01000006.1 GCA_003173865.1 Minisyncoccota bacterium | reverse complement strand
TGGACCCTAAGGGGCTCGAACCCTTGGCCTCGTCATTGCAAATGACGCGCTCTAGCCAACTGAGCTAAGGGCCCGACTAAAAGTCCAAACCGAGCAATCTTCACTTGTTCACACCTGAAATGTTGCGGAGGGATTCTTTTTGGCTCAAGCCAAAGGAGAATGTCGCGTTTAAAGTTCGTCATCTCGACGAACACTGTTTTCTCGAACAGGAAGTATTATTAAACCACATTTTTTAGCTCTTTCAAGAGGAAAATCGCATTTCTGCAGCTAACTCCAATACTCTGGATACTGCTTCATAAACTCTTTTCGCGCTTCACCTTTCAAATTGGGCAAAAATGGGCGGAAGTTCTCGAGTTTTTTCCAGTCTTGCCGGTATACAAACAGAACCTTATGTAAGTAATGATGAATATCCTCAGCATTACTCAAGTTCTCAATGTAAAAGTACTTTTTGTTGACGCGATCTGGATCATCAGTGGCAACGCCAGAGCTAGAGGCACTCGATCGAGCGGTAAACGTGCCCAACTTAAATAAGGCTTGAAACCACCCTTTGCTATATGCACCTGTATCCACCACCATATCTAAAGGAAGAGATAAGTTGTGGCGTGTCCATGGCGTGGTGTAAATAAACTTTGTCAACCGTTTCGTAGTAATAACAGCAATACTTTTGCGCCACATCATGGAAGACCACAACCATCCAATTACCAGGAAAAGTGCGGCGGAAAGAGCCACCGCCACCTGAATCATATTCTTCACATTGCCACCGATGTAATTTCCTAGCAAAGCACTCAATAAATAGCCAATGGTAAAAAGCAGCACCGCGCCGCCCACGACGACTACTTGGCGCATATGAAAAACAATATCAGCTTCACGAGTTACGTAAAGAATTCGCTCGTCAGAAGCTTGACCAGGAAATTTGTACAGATAAGGAAACTGAAAATGATCTGCTGAGAAAATATTCTGCACAGCTTATCTTAACACTTTTACTGACCATTTTTCATGTTCCTATACTTTTCCAAGAGTGCCTTTTGGGCGGGGGTCAAACCAGGTAATTCAGCTGGAGTGGTCGGAGTTGGAGTTTGTGGTTGTAGATCAACAGGAGGTTTAACGCCCGTTGTGCCGCCCATCATTTTTTGAAAAGCCTGCTGAGCATCCTCTGCATCTTTTGGTTCTTCAAATGTAATTGGCGCATTAAATTGATCCATATCAACCGTAACTAAGACGTTAACCTTGTCAGCTTGAGAGAGTGCTGATAACGGAGTCCCAGCCATACCTGGATTTGCTTGTTTTTCCGGAATGTAGGAAATCGGCATCTCAATGTGGCGCACAAAGAAACTCGACTGATCAATCCACAACGTCACCTTTAAGTCACCAATGTTATCTAAAACTTTAGAAAAATCTTTCTTCATCTCGTCAGTTTGCACGACATCTGTATTACTAGTTTGAATCTTATTCACAGTATCCAAATACTCAGCTAAAGCTGCTTTGGGAATATTAATGTCGAGTACGTAGACGTTATGATCGTTCTTGGTTGTCTTTTGCGCCGAACTCAGCTTCGAACTTTGGAAGAGTTTGGTGTACGCTTGCATAAATTGATCTTGCTGCGCTTGTGTCAGTTGAGCATCAGCTTTACGAGCTTTGACTTCGCTCTTGAGCCATTTACCCTTTAACTCATCAAAGTTAAAAAATGGTATGACTGGTAACTCATTTAATCGGAAGTACACTAACGAACCCGTTAACTTTACGTCGGCGGACGCTTTCATACTTGTTCCCTGCATCGTTGCTTCACCACTTACTTTGAGATCTTGTTTATATGACTGAGGATCGTAAATACTGTTAATCTCAACCGGTCCTTCAATATTTACCTTCACGTTGGCCAAGTTCTGATCAGCTTGTAGGAAATCGACACTCGCCGATGCTTTTGTTTGCGCTGTTTTAATATTTTTGGCAGCATCAACTGTTTGCTGTAGTACCACGTCCCCTGGCTTATCTCCTGGAAGCATCAAGTACACTCTTTGAAAACCACTTTGAAGTTGGTGTGTAAATTTTTGAAAAAAATTTTCTTCAGCGTGTGCCGGTGAAAAAGAAACTAAGAAAAGAAACACCGCAACCAAAAAAGAAATAGAGAATTTTTTCATATACTCCCTATTTTACCCTAGGAATTAAAAATCACACTACCGAGTTTTTCAAGTTTATTGGACTTGTGTGACAAATAACGTATCACCACTATACTGACCAGAAACAGTGACAGTCTTCCCAATGTATTGGCTCAAGTCAACCGAGTAACTATCAATTTCAGCGGGCTGTTTTCCATTTTCTTGAATATATGTCTTATCAGACAATTTTAAGATTTTGCCAGTTTTTGTCGTCGTTCCCTTTTTATCTACTGTCAGTGCAGTATCTTGAGTCGACGATGATGTTGTCGTTGAAGGCGCAGTATTTTTACTGCAAGCAGAAAAACTTATAGCGGTTACGATTGTGAAAGCAATCAAAGAAATTTTTTGCATATTTATTTTTTTCATAGTTCTATAATCATCAGTCAAACAAGAGTGATATTCAAGTGTAGAATACGGCTATGGCAGATAATGAAGAAAAACTCACACGCCTCGCCAAGAACGGCCATCAATCAGCAGTTGAGTCGTTATATCTTCATTACTTTGAACCGATTTATCGCTTTTGTTACTGGCAAACAAATCGTTCAGCAGATGCTGAAGACCTCACGCAGGATATTTTCGTCGAAATGGCAAAATCAATTAGAAACTTTCGCGGAAAATCTTCTTTTAAGAACTGGCTCTACGTTATCGCCAAACGTAAAATCAACGACTGGGTGCGCGAAAAATATCATTATCCTAAATCTGAACTCCTGGATATTATCGGGAATACCGAAGAGTGGGTTGACGAACATAACGAATCACTCAAAAGAAAAACTGTTCAACAATTACTAGATACTCTTAATACTCAAGAACGAAAGGTGATTTCTCTGCGTTACTTGAAAAATTACTCAGTCAAAGAAACCGCGGCAAAGTTACGTATTTCTGAATCCAATGTTAAAATCCTCTGCCATCGCAGTCTCAAAAAATTAAAACATGTCAAAAAAGGAAAGTCACTGTAACCTGGTGAGCACTTTATTTAGAAATGCAAGATCTTGAACACTTCTTTACTAGCCCAATTAACGTGAAGCCCTCAGCTCAATTTAAACATACGTTATTAGAACAAGTCCTCTCAAGCTATCATCAACACTCACTGCGAAACCTTATTGTGCACAGACTCCGCTGGATTCTTCCCGTCCCTCTGGTCATTGCGTGCTCTTTGATCATTTTTCTGAAAGTTTCTGCAAATGTAATCGCCCACAAAGAAGAAGCTTCTTTGAATACCGAGACTCAAGATTTAGAGCTACAAATTAAAAACGACCCAGTCATTGCACAAGCGATGACATTACCAGACTAAATCATGCAAAAAACGTTTGCAAAGCTCATCCTGATTGCAAGTATTGCTATTATCATCATGAGCATCCCTCACGCAGCATTTGCACAAACAAAACACCTGATCCGTCATCGCCGCTTTACAGCGGTTTCACTGGTCAAGCATCAAGTAACACATCCCCTCCCTCCATCGCCTGCGCCATCTTCTACTCCAGCTCCTACACCAGCAGCTACATTCCGTTTAGCAGATCAACTTCAAGAAAGATTTGCCAAATATACGACCCGCATGCAGTCGTGGGTAGATAAAGCCACAGCGAGTATCGAAAAAATGAAGAAAAATGGCAAAAATACCATGGAAGCGGAAAACCTTTTGAAAGTCACCCAAGATGATTTACTCAACGCACAAAAGCTCGGGAACGATGCGGTAGATAAACTGCGCTCAACGATCTCATCAGAAAATACTTTACACATCACACGTTCACAAGCAAAACTGGCAATCAAGCTTGCCCAAGAAGCATTTACACAAGTTACTCGCGACTTCAGAACTACGACTGCTGCGATGAGAAGCGTTCGATAATTTTTGTTGATGAAATTTCTGGATTTTGCTCGAGGACTACTTTCAATTCGCCACCAAACTTCTCAATAATGCGTTTCTTCTCTTCAAGATGATCCGTGTGTGAAGAAACCGCTAAAAACGTCGGTTTGATACTTGCAATCAAGTTTTCATGATCAATTGGCCGCGAAAATTGCTCTGGCAATATAAACACTTCTTCAGCGACCCGCAGTGATTTGAGTTGTGAAACTCTTTTCTCTTGATTGTGAATTGGCCGCGTGGAACCTTTGATTTGTTTCACTCGGACATCACTCTCAACTCCAATCAGTAATGCATCGGCTAATTGAGCAGCAGCACGCAAGAAACGAGTATGCTCTTCATGAAGTACATCAAAAACACCAGTGACTAACACAATTTTTTTCTGTTGATCATGCAGCTCGCGCAGTTTTTTTTGCAGTGACAAGGGCATCATAGTGTTTGTGTATTGTATCAATGTTTTTTTGATCAACCACCCGGAGCGAACGAAGCCAGCGTTGATAAATAATTTTTTCTGTTTTTCGGGGATGAAAAAAAGCAAAGCCGCGTTCGATTTTTTCAGAAGTATGATGTGCAGACATGTATGCTTTTTGAAACTGAAAACTCAAGTAATCAAGTACACTCCAGACTTGATTCGGCGGTAACGCAACATCATCCACTGCTTCTTTCGGCACTTTCCAGTTCGGCAGCCACTTCTCTACCCACTTATTTTTCTGTTGAAATCTTCTCGCCCCTTGAGCTCGCTCCCAAACGATTTTTGCCTGCATCACTTCATATGCTTGATAAAGAGAATGCTTGTGCTCTGGCACTTGCAAATGATCTAGGTCAAGCCACAGATTTAAACACCATTTATGGGCTGTTCCATCTCGCACTTCACCTCGTTGCCGTTTTTTTCCCAGTAGCCAACTCACTCCTGTAATAATGAAACGAGACAACCACAGCCGCCCCGGCAAAGTAATGATCATGAAATCAATATCATCGTCACATCTCGCGTTCTCCATTGCTAAAGAGCCCGTGATAAAAACAGCCATCACCCAGGGAATTTTTCTGACAACAGAGATGAATGTAGCGATATCGGCTTGATATGCTTGACTCAGATTTCGACGCGAGTGTCGAACATGATAAAGTTCCTGACGATCACATAAACTAAAAAACCCGAGCTTCTCAAACAAAACTTTTTTTTCTACTAAAGAGGTTAAAGCCTTTTTGACATCTTCTTTCTTTGCGGCTTGGGGCAATCTTTGCCAAACTTCGTGCTCACGCAATGGAAACTCAAATTGATCTGTGTATGCTAAGGTAAGTAAGATGTTCTTTTGAAGAGCGGAAAAAACCGACATGCCAAGATTGTACGGCAAAAACCACTATGGAGTGGTTGAGTTTGTAGTTATTCCGTACTGACGCAAGACTTGATTGGTACCTTGCTGCACCGTTGCCATTGCAGTTGGAACAGTGGCATCTGCATCAATTGCCGTAACGGCATCTTGATAATACTTAATGATTTGATCGTTGAGCGCATTGTCATGTGTGAATGAACTCATGTACCACCCCTTCGCATTCAATGCGTCACTTAAGTAAGGATTTGCATACGGGTCACTCGCCAAACTCGAAGCCATATCTTTACGTGAGTAAATTTCACCAAAAGCCCGCAATCTACTTGCCGCAGAGTAAAACTTCCTCAATACATCGGGAGAACTCAGATACTTAATTAACTCCCAAGACTCAGCTTGATGCTTACTCTGTGAGCTAACCCCTTCGGCCCAGTAACTCGCCCAAGTCACTTTCGTATCAGAAAGTTGAGGAACCGGGGCAATTGTAAACTTCAAGTTAGGATTAAGTGCTTTAATATCATGAACTCTCCAGGATGGTGCAAACATCATTGCGACATCACCCCGGGCGAAAGCGGTGGTTGAGCTCGCAAATGTCGAGTCCCACACATTATCTTTCTTATAAAAATTTGTATAGAACGTCATTGCATCCAACACTGCTTGTGAAGTGGGATTGGTGGGATCACCTCCATTTTGCAAAATTAGCAAACCGATAATGTCAGAGAAGTGTTCTACGTTCGTCGCGTTACCAATTGCTAAACCAGCACGTTGAATTTTTGATCCAGAGCGAATTGTTAACTTCGTCGCTGCTTTCTGAAGATCTGCCCATGTTTTAGGCGCAGAGATGTTGGCGGCACGCAAAGCGTCATCATTATAGTAGAGCGCTAAACCGTCATACTCTAAAGGCACACCGTAAATTTGATTGTTTAAAGAAAGTTGCTGAGTCGCAACGGGATAAAAAGTATTTTGAAAATCTGAAGCCGAGTATACGGAAGACGGCATGGGGGCAAGCTCATTCTTGAGCATTGGTGTCCACGATGCATGAAAACGGAATAAATCTGGGCCACGACCAGAAGCAATAGCTGTTTGTAGTCGCTCACGAATATCCTTGTAAGACTGCATTTGGTAATCAATCTTGATATTTGGATGACTTTTTTGGTAATCAGCAAAAATTTCTTGCAAAACTTCACTTGGTTCCCACAATCCCCAATAAGTGAGCGTAGTCACTTGTGCCGCTGGAATTGGGTTAGTGGTATTTCCATTACTGTTTGCAGGTGCAGGTGCGGTGACAACTGGTGTACTTGAGTTACCCAATCCAAGGAATTTTTGTGCCACAAACGCTCCCAGACCAACGATTAACAGAACTGCCAAAATAATTGGTAAAAATCGAAGTGGTGATTTCTTAAACTCTGCTGGCTTTACCTGGGGAGCATTTATGGGAGTTGGCGGTAACGAACTCGGTGCCTTTGGCAGAGGAGCTCCTCCCATTGGCGCAGCAGCGGGAAAAGGCGCCGCAGGAGACATGGATGCTGCCTTCGCAATTGGTGGTGCGGGCGGCACTGGCGGTTTAGGAACCCCAGGCTGAGCTACCATCGGAGATGGCTGTGACATGGGCTTTGGCGGCATCGGCGCCCCCATGGTTACAGGCGCTCCCATATTCATCGGACGAGGCGGCGCATTTCCCGGTAACGGCTGTTTTGGTGGCATGGGTGGACGAGCAACCGTGGGATTTGGAATGCTTGATTTTCCAATACTTGAAGGAGGAGGAGTAATTGGCGCAGCAGCGGGAAAAGGCGCCGCAGGAGGCATGGATGCTGCCTTCGCAGTTGGTGGTGCGGGCGGCACTGATGGCATAGGCACGGGAGCCGGTGAGGTTGGAGGTTTGGGTCCCCCAGGCTGAGCTGCCATCGGCGGCTTGAGAGTAGGGGCAGGAATTTTATTGTCTGTCATTTCAGTGTATACAGCATAATACAATTTTTATAGAGTTTTCTACAAGCAGATATAATAGTTGCCTATGGCTTTTTCGAAACAATTTATTCCCGCATCTTTTTTTCGAATTGAGTTCGTGATTGCTTGCCTTGCGATCCCTTTGATCGGCTGGGGCATTTACCAAAAAGGAATTGAGTATCAGAGACGACAGCTTCTTGCTCCTCCAGTTACGGTTGATGGTATTTTTATTGGGGGCAAAAAGAAAAGTGATGTTCTCACTCTTCTGCAAGCACAATCTACCGCACATATTCCGGAGAATATTTCCCTCTCATTTCAGAAAACCGTCATTTCCTCATCAAGTGCTCAACTAGGGATTCACCACAGTTATGGTCAAGTGATCGATGAGGTATTTTCTCACACAGAAAGTATCCCACCGCATATGGAGTCGACACTGACTCTCAATGACCAAGCATTCGCTGATTTGATTACGGAAATGAACAAAAAAGCGGGATTTGCTGCCCAGCAACCCAAAATGTTTTTAAAAAAATCGGGAGATGTCCAGTCACTTACATTTATTCAAGGAAAAAATGGCCAAACGGTTGACATCGAAAAAACCAAAACGGCACTCCTCCAATCGATTCAACTCAATCCAGTGAAGCAAGCAAGTATCTCTGCAGTCATCGCGACAGTTTCTGCACAACTGAGTCAGGACGATGTACATTCCTTTCTTAATGAAGCGAAAAAATTTGTCGGCAAGAAACTGATTCTCACTGAGAATGACGTAAAGAAAGAATTAAACGATCAAGCAATCACTTCATTTTTACAATTTCCTGATCGATTTTCGGACGAACTCATCACCAAACAAATCAGTAGTTGGAAAAAAGAAATTGACCAACCAGTGCAAGAACCTCAATTTACATATGACGCAAACTCAATGAAAGTAAAAACATTTTTGCCTCCGGAGGATGGAGTAGTCGTCAACCAGGGAGAACTGAAAAAAAGTATTCTTGCACAACTTCCTGTGCTCGCTGATTCTCAAGAAAGTTCTTTATCACTCGCGTTACCACTTCAACGAACACATCCCAAAAAATCTCTCGCTAGCACCAACACACTTGGCATCAATGAACGTATAGGCTTCGGTGACAGTCAATACTTTCACTCAATTCCAGGTAGAGTTCATAACGTGAGTTTGACTGCCAGCCGAATCAATAACACACTGGTAAAGCCAGGAGAAGAATTTTCTTTTGTGAAAACACTGGGAGAAGTCTCAGCTGCTACGGGTTTTAAACAAGCGTACGTCATTAAAGATGGCCGCACAGAACTGGGCGATGGCGGAGGCGTTTGTCAAGTGAGTTCGACACTCTTTCGCGCCTTACTCAATGGCGGCTTACCAATTACGCGACGAATTGCACATAGTTATCGGGTGAGTTACTACGAACTCAACTCGAAACCCGGCGTTGACGCTACAGTCTATGCGGGCAATATTGATCTGCGTTTCATTAATGATACAGGCCATTATCTCCTCATTCGCACCGAAGCGGACTCAAAAAATCTGTACATGAAAGCAGAACTTTACGGCACGTCAGATGGTCGAACGGCACAAATTGTTGATCACAAAGTGTGGGATATCACCCCGGCTCCACCCCCACTCTATCAAGATGATCCCTCGCTCCCGTATGGTCAAATCAAGCAAATTGATTTTGCCGCAGCTGGCGCTAAAGCAAGTTTTCGCAACATCGTTAAGGACAAAAACGGCAACGTCATTCGCGAAGAGGAGTACGTTTCCGACTACAAGCCATGGAGGGCTGTTTTCTTAAGAGGAATCTGATTTCGGAAACTCACAACGACTGTTTGATATAATCCCCCAATATGGAGAAAAATTATCTTCACGCCGACCACGAAACTCCCATTTATCAACAATGGGAAAGTTCTGGTGCCTTCCAACCTGTTGCTCACTCTAAAAACACAAAAGCATTCACGATCATCATGCCCCCTCCAAATGCAAATGACCCACTACACATTGGTCATGCGATGTTCGTTGCCCTTGAAGATATTTTAATTCGTTTTCATCGCATGCTCGGCGACTCAACGCTTTGGTTGCCTGGCACCGACCACGCTGGCATCGAGACACAGTTTTTATTCGAGAAAAAATTAAAAAAAGAAGATAAAAGTCGTTTTCAGTTTGACCGCGAGACACTTTTTCAATTAATTTGGGAGTATGTCCAAGCGAACTCAACCACCGCGGTTGAACAACTTAGACGAATTGGTGCCAGTGCAGATTGGAGTCGCCAAACATTTACGCTTGATCCTAAAATTGTCAAAATCGTTTTGAACACATTCTCAGAATTATATACTAAAAATCTTATTTACAGAGACTATCGCCTGGTAAATTACTGCCCGAAGTGTGGCACTGCGTTCTCTGATTTAGAAGTAAAGCACGTGGAAGAAAAAGCTCCGCTCTACTACATGAAGTACGGACCATTTACCATTGCGACCGTGCGTCCGGAGACGAAGTTCCGCGACACCGCACTCGCCGCAAATCCGAAAGATCCACGCTATAAAGACTTCATCAGCAAAACATTGGAGATCCCTGGTTTGCTCGGTCCAATCACGATGACGGTCATCGCTGACGAAGAAGTTGATCCGGAGTTCGGCACCGGTATCATGAAAGTCACTCCCGCCCATGATCCCCACGACTTCGAGCTCGGAAAAAAATACAATCTGCCGGTCACCCCAATCATCGATCTGCAAGGCAGAATGGATATGCGCTGGTTCTTAGAGCAAGATCACCTCAATCCCAAGTATCGCGCGCGCGCCGAAAAGTATCATGGCAAAAAAGTCGCGCAAGCTCGCCAATTGATTGTGGAAGATTTAAAAGAAGACGGCTTATTAAGCCAAACCGATGAAAACTACACGCACGCCGTGGGCGTGTGTTATCGCTGTGGAACGGTCATCGAGCCACTTCCTCTTCCGCAATTTTTTATTAAAGTGAAGCCATTGGTTGAACCAGTGCTCAAAGCTCTCAAACAAAAAGAAACTACCGTGATTGGGGCCGGTCACGACAAAGTTTTGAAACATTGGTTAGAAAACTTACGCGACTGGAACATCAGTCGCCAAATCGTTTGGGGAATTCGCATTCCGGTGTGGTACTCTGCAGCCAAAAATCCAGATCTAGAAATCACGTTTTTAGATACACAAAAAAAACGTATTTCTGGAAAGTTAGCCACACTGTTGAAGGAGTATTCGTTAAGTGAAATCCAAGCTCAGTTACAAGAACTGCAGGCTCCGATCTCTGCACATTTTGAAGTTTCCGCCACTTCTCCAGGTCCAGATTATATTCAGGAAACCGATACGTTTGACACGTGGTTCAGTTCAACTCAGTGGCCATTTGCCACACTACAGGCAAACCAACCAGATGATTTTCAAAAATTTTATCCCACTTCGGTGATGGAAACAGGGTATGACATTCTCCCCTTTTGGGTCATGCGCATGTTGATGATGGGAATCTTCAAGACTGGCAAAGTGCCTTTCTACACTGTGTATCTGCATGGTTTAGTGCGCGACCAAAAAGGCCAAAAAATGAGCAAGAGTAAAGGAAATGTGATTAATCCTTTAGTGATTATTGAAAAATACGGTGCTGATGCATTGCGTTTAGCGTTAGTGATCCGTTCCTCCCCAGGACTTGATAAATCAGTCGGTGAAAGTGATTTTAAATCAATGCGCAACTTTACGAATAAAATCTGGAACGCGGCTCGTTTTATTTATATGGACGTAGAAAAAAAGATTGATCTCACCGCCACCAAACCAGGAGATAAAGCGTTTTACGTGAAACTACATAACGTGGTGAAAGACATTACACAGCAACTGAGTGATTTCCGAATGGGCATGGCTGCCGAAACTGCCTATAACGAATTTTGGCACTGGTTTTGTGACCAAGCCATCGAAGATGCAAAGAACGCAAACATTTCGCAGAAAGCATTACTCGACGGCTTGATTACTTTCTTGAAACTCCTGCATCCCTTCACTCCATTTGTGACCGAAGCAATCTGGCAACAACTTCAGCAGCTCGATCATCAAGAAATGCAGCGCCTGATGGGGTCTAAGAAGCTCATTACAACGCAGTGGCCTTTGTAAAAATGTCGTGATTTTTGTCGCAATTTTGTCGTGATTTGTGTTAAAATAGGTAGATGTATAAACCAACATTTATCATTACTCCACAGATTAATAATCAAATTGCTCAGATTGAAAAATATCTTCAGATTGTAAAAAGTAGTCGTATTATTCCTCAACAAGAGATCCATCTTAGGTACAGAGCTACTATTGAATCTGCCCACAGCTCGACATCAATCGAAGGCAATCCTCTTAACATCAAACAAGTCCAAGATGCCATCGTTGGAAAAAGAGTAAATGCGACAGAACAAACAATTAATGAGGTACACAATTATAAAAAGGCGCTCGATTGGATAGAAGAAAAAAGTGGGAAAAAGGAAAATATCTCTTCTCAGGATGCATTAAAAATTCATGCATTAGTAATGCATCAGCTTCTCCCCACTCAAAAAATAGGTAAAGTGAGATCAGGATCCATTTATATTGTTGATGAAATAAATAATGAAGAAATTGTCCAGTACACTGGACCGAAACATTATGAAGTAAATTCATTGTTAAATAATCTTTTCATATGGGTCGCAACTCATAAAACAATTCTTCATCCTGTTCTGATCGCAGGAATCATGCACTATGAGTTTTTGGCGATTCACCCTTTCAGTGATGGAAATGGACGTGTTTCTCGGCTTTTAGCGAAATTCTTTTTACACATTCAGGATTATGATTTTAAGGGGGTTCTCGTCTTAGATAACTACTATGCTGAAAATAGAAAAGCGTACTATAAAGCCCTGAGTTTAGGAAAAACATACCTGCAAAGAAGAAGAGCAGATCTCACGACTTGGCTCGAGTATTTTGTAAATGGTTTTGCCATTGAAGCCGAAAACTTAGCTGAAGAAATGAGTATTATTAGTTTAAAAAAAACAGGACCAAGTATCAGAGTGTCAAAAGAAGAAATGGAAGTTCTTTCTTTTGTCCAAGAATTTGGTCGAATTTCACTTGCAGAAACAAAAGGAGTTTTGAGAGGAACAGAAAGAACTGTTCAGCGAAAATTAAAACATTTAGTTGATGAAGGACTCTTAAAAAAACAGGGACAGGCACGGGCAACTTATTACGATTTAGTGCTATGATGTTTGGCGCACTATGTCGTATGTACTTCTCCCCCTTTTCGTTGGGTGGCTCATCCTGAAGTTTATGTGGTCTTCTCTCCGCATGGTGTTTTTACTTGGCGGGACGGTCCTCACGCTTTTACTCAGTGGTGCGCTTTTTATTATCTTTCTTTTGCTGTTTATGGCATTTCTACGTCGCACTCGGTTTTCTCAGCCAGTTACCCCAACAGCACAAGCACCTACGGACTCGCTTCAACAGCAAATTGATACTTGGCAGCACGTCTTAGAGAAACAACCAACTGACCGCGATGTCCTCTGGAATTTATCGCTTCTGTATAAAGCCAAAGGAAATGACAAAATGGCCCAACTCTATCTGCAAAAAGCCAAACAAGTTGATCCAAACAATCCAGTTTTTAAACTTAAGCTTGAGTAGTTTCTGCAGCGGGAGCACTCTCCGCTGGCGTTTCCGCAGCCCCTTCAGCAGGTGTTGCTGTCTCAGTTGGAGCAGCTTCCACAACCTCTTCTTTAATCTCTTTTGCAATCACGATTGGTGTCGTGAGCTCTTCTTCAGCAACTTCAAGTGTGACTTTGGTTTTATCAAAACCCGTGAGTTGCTCAAACGTGATCATGTCACCAAACTCTTTGAGGCCACTGATATCAATGACAAACTTCTCAGGTAAATCTTGTGGAAATGCCTCAACTTTGATGGTATCGTGCAGCGTCACAACCAAAGCGTTCTTCACTTCAAACTCACCAACTAACTCAACAGGCACTTCTGCACTGACTTTTTGGTTCAAACTTACTTGGCGAAGTGAAACGTTCAAAATTTGATGAGAAAGTGGATCGTGTTGGACTTCAGTTACCAAGACTGGTAATTCTTTCGCATCCCCTTCAACTGTTAAGTAAAAAAGACCCGTGTCCCCTACTTTCTCGTAGAGTTTCATGAAGTCGTTTTTCTTCAAAGAAATTGAAATTGGCTTGTCAATATTTCCAGAGACACTGGCTGGAATTAAAGATTGTTGACGAAGCTGCTTCACTTTACTGCCAAGAATCTGGCGAGGAACAGCGCTAAAAGTCACTTTTTGTAGCATGAAATACTCCTGTTTTGAAACTAACTTGAGTATTTTAGCACATGTTTGACGAATCGACTTAGTTAAACTTTACACCCACCAAGACATTCTTATCTTGATTCAGTGAAAAACGGATCGTCCCATCTTTGACGACCGCTTGAGGTGCAATTATTTTGGGATGTAAACTGGGGTCAGCTTGGATCTCAATCAAGAGCGGATCGCTGCCTGTTCCAGGTTGCTTTTGGGCAAAAAAGACATACGAAAGTTGATCTTTCTGTTGAATCGGCTCACTGTAGGTAAGAGCAAGCACTTTGCTTTGTTGAATGGGAACTTCAACGTACACACCAAAGAATTTTTTTCCGTTTTCCGTTTTAGTGATAATGCTACTCATCGGAACAGTTTGATTATCTACTTGGACCTGCTCTAGGACCGCATTTTCGGGTACATAGAGTCTGAGATAATTCTTGTAACTTCCCAGCGGCCACGCAGCCGAAAATGAAGTGTTCTTGAAAGTGATCGTGCGCTGATGTTTCACCGACGTTGGGGTAATAAAAATGGATTGTTTCATTGATCGCTCAATTGAGTAGTTCGCTTTGTTCGCTCCCACATTTGACTCCACTTGAAATGCACTATCCGCCCCACAGAACACATCACTAAATGGCGATGGACACTGCGGAGTAACAACGTCGCCAGACCAGCCCAAGGTTGCAATGACGACATTTTGCGCAGGGTCATTCAGGTACATAAGTAATTGGTCTTGGCGAAGGTTTGTATATAACTGAGACAAGAGTTGGTCTTCTTTATCTGACTGGACAGTAATCACTTGAGCCAACACTTTATTCAGTAAGAGTGACATGTAATCGGTTTTGGCCGACTGAACCAGTTGAATCTCTG
Organism: Minisyncoccota bacterium; assembly: GCA_003173865.1. GTDB lineage: Bacteria > Patescibacteriota > Microgenomatia > UBA1400 > PJMF01 > PJMF01. Next base: position 16,114 of record PJMF01000006.1, on the reverse strand, counting down.
AATGGAACTGCACGCGCTCAAAAATATTTCGATCATTAACGACCTCATTATACTCAGGTAATGACACAGGTCCCAAGGCTTGCAAAAGATCACGCAATGTGTACAAATTCATTGCCACCACACCGTCGGTCTTCTTTCCCAAACTCTTTTCCACAAACCACTCCACTTGACGAGCCGTGTCGGGAAATCCAGGTTGCCAATTTGCGTCACGTGGTAACCAATTTTTTTCACCAAGATAACTCTGCATATCACTGGGCGGAATTAATTGACCAGTAAACATCTTGTCGAGGGTGGCAATATCAAACACTTGGTAATCAACAATGACTCCTTTTTCAACTGTAATGAGCGCAACGGCTTGTAAAAATCCACCAGTTGGACGCAGCTCTTGATTATTTTGAAGCATCACCGCATATACTTTTTTATGATCCATTCCCAGCAAACTCGGAAAAACTTGCTTCAGTTGATCACCCACAATCACATTTTTTCTCCGATCTTGCAAAACTTCGTCGTATTTATCGAGCAGTTGCAGTTGATCTTCAGAGAAGTAATCACTCGATAATTCTTTCATTTGTTCTTGAGCAAGTGAGAGATTTTGGTACAACTCACCCACGCGCTGACCCAGGGCATCAAGCGTGGGATTGATGTCGCCAGTTTGTTGACCAATAAATTGAGAAAATGCTTGACCTGTGAGTTGGTGCACGCCACTCCGCAACTCTTCTGATTGATGTACTTCCATTGCTAAATTAGCAACATTTCGTTGTGTTTGCAGATGATCACTGCCAATAAAAAATTGATATGCGGCAGTTTGAAAGTTAAGAAATTGTCCTAATCTTCCCAAGCTGCTGGTTTCTTCTTTGATGTTTTTTTCTGGATCTGCGACTTGTGACTGCACTATGTGAAACAGTTGATCTGTAGTCAGTTTATTGGTGAGAGCAAAGGTTCCCCAGAAAAAGCCTATGCCTAATGTCACTCCTAAGATCGCTGAGACACTATGAAAAAACTTTTCTCGATTTTTGTTTTTTCGTTGTGTTCTGATCTTTTGTTTGGCTTTGACTTTAGTGCGAACGATTTTTTGCTGCACTCGCTGCTCACCGAACAAACGATGTATTTCTTTTTCAATTTGCTGTTCATATTTATTTTCCTTCGAGATTTTTCTTGGAAGAATCTGTCCAGTAACCGTTGCTCTTCGAGAAGCGCGACTCCAGTATGGATGAAATTGATCTTTCTTTGCTAACTCCTCCATTTTTTTCTCGTATTTCTTGAGACGATTTTCGATGTAAGGAATATTAAGCGGCACGGGATGTGTGGGAACAAAAGACTCGTCTGGAAGAGTGATTTTGTGTGGCACCGTCACGTTTGGCCGCGTTTGCGGGAACATCTGCGTGAAGGAATCATGGAAGTTTTTCGTTTTATTTTTAAATACTTCCGTAAAGTGCAGCTCTTCAGGAGTTTCTTGCCCCAACAACTCAATTTTCATTAACTGAGAACCAAAACGCTCTTGGTACGCTGTGCTGATGACAGTAGAAACTTCGGCAAACGTTTTTTTCTTGGCTTGAAAAAGAAATTTCTGTCCGAAGCCTGGGAATAAAAGATAGTTTTGAGTTTCATCAAAGAACTGTTCCACAGTCTGGGGATAAAAAGCAAACGACGCAGTTGGGAGCACTCCCCTTTCGATTTCTGACTTTACAAAACTGAGAATATTTTTCTCTTCAGAAGGAAAGTTTAAAAGATCTTGACCATAAATAAACGTCAGTTGTGGCAACCACTTCTGGATGTCAAGACAAACTTTTCGTTGTAAAGCAGCTCTTTCTTGCCACTCTCGAAGCAGCGGCTCCTTTGTATCAAGAGCAGTCAATAACTGCGCTATTAAAATCAATTGCTCCGGACGTTGCTGGAGAAATTGAAAAAGGTGCTCCCAGTTTTTTACCTGAAAAAAATCCTCTTCCAAAATTAAAATAATTTTATAAAACTGAGTTCCCGACAGCTGCTTCGCTTTTGGCTCAGTCAAGTTAATAAAAAAACCAAGTTCCTGTCTAGTTACTTCAAAATCTTTTTCTCGAAAAAAACGCTCAACTTTTTGCGCTAACACATGAGCAGCACTAATTAAAAGTACTTTTGGTTTTTCGTCAGTTGTTTCAGTAATGAAAAAAGACATGGGCAGTTTCTTCATTTTAGGCAAAGTTACTCTAGAAGTCTAGCTATATTAGCTATGAATGAGCGTGTGAATCGAGCGTTTCGTTCACGAGAGCGTCCGCATCAGCGTTTTCCGATCGAGGTACGTGCATAATCTTATATGAAAAAGGAAAAGCAGCAAGAGAGGCCCAGATTTGACTCCCCCACTCTCGCATACGGGGTTCTTTAATTTTCCACTTTTTATTAAGCTGCTCAACAACCAGCAAAGAATCAAGTTTCCAGGTTACATAATCGACTTGATTAAGTTCTTTATATTCTTTCAACCACTCGAGTGATAAAGCAAAGGCTGCATACTCTGCTTCGTTATTTGTCTTCACACCGAGATATTGGGCACGTTGATCAATGATTTTTCCTTCAGCGTCTTTAATGATGACTGCAGAAGCCGCTTCGCCAGGATTTCCTCGTGATCCGCCATCGGTAAAAATGAGTAACTGCATATCATCTATTTTTTAAGTCGAATTTCCAGTCTACGATGTTGACCTTCACCTTGTGAGATACTTTCGAGTTCAGCGAACGCGGGTGTCTCAACAATCAGTTTATGAACTACCAAACGTTCATTTGCTGGCAGGAAATCAAAAAGGTAACTCTCCCCTGTCTGCAGCACTCGTTCAGCGACACGCGTCACTTTTTCCATTAATTGAGCTTCACGACGTTGTTTGTAGTCATTTACGTTCACAACAATTTTTTTCTCACTGCCCTCTTCCCGGTAAATCAACTGCAAAATTTTCTGTAAAGATGCCAAAACTTCACCGTGATATCCAATTAAAAGTCCAGAATCTTCTTCACTCACATCAATTTGCACAATTGTGTAAGCTCCAGATTCGGACACGTCTATTTTGGCATTATTGATACCTAAATGTGCGCAAAGTCGCGAAATGAATTGATCAATCAACATAAACCCTCCTCACGTGAAAGATTAAATGCATTTAAGAATTAAGGTTTTAATCTCCGTTTTTGTGCGATATATAAAGCTTTTTTAGAGTAAGTAGCCAAACCTCCTGGACCAGTCAATATAAATTGCTGAACGATACTAAAAAGGGTTGTTGCAACCATGTAAAGTGTAAGTCCGGCAGGGAAGCGAAGGGCAATAAAACCAGTCATAATTGGCATCATAAAAAGCATCTGTTTTTGCATCGCCGCAGCCATCTCAGCAGAGTCTTCTTCTTTTTTATTTGCAACTTGAATTTTTTTATCTTTGCTTTGATTGGGGACCACATCCGCAACTTCACCACCAGGTAAAATCATCACAGAGAGAACGAGTTGTGTGAGAGCAGCTACCACAGGCAAAATAAAAAGAGAATCGGGCTTTGTGAGATCAAGCCATAGGAAGTGCGGATCAATTGCGATGCCATTAATTTGAGCTTTCCCCAGAAAATCAACCAAAATTCGGTAAAGAAAAATTAAAATTACGATTTGCACGATCTGGGGGAGACATCCACTCAGGGGATTGGCATTATATTTTTTATACAGCTCGAGTTGAGCCATTTGGAAGGCTTTTTTGTCGTTTTTATGTTTCTCTTTTAATTTGTCGACTTCTGGTTGAAGTTCACGAATCTTTTTCTGCGATTTTAAAGAGGGGAGAGAGAGCGGCAAAAGTAATGATCGGATTAATAACGTGAAGACGAGAATTGATAAACCGAGATTTCCCGTTAAGCCTTGGAGCTGAATTAAAACTTCTCGAAAAATGTCAGTAAGTATTTGCATTGCGATAACAGTGAAGAACTCTGTTCAAACCTCTTTTCAATCCCGTGATTGTACCATGCTTTTGAATCTGGAGAATGGTGTATTCGCTGCAAGACGGTTTTTGCGGGCACTCACTTACGAAACCAAAGACTGCAACCAAAATCGGTAAAAAAGCGTGGTGAAGGACTTGATAAACCCTAATCGCCAGCACTGCAATTTTTTTCATAATTTTTTAAGATCGAAGCATTGCTTCAATTTTTTGTTGAAGGTGAGTGAACTGCTGCGAATCCATTTTCTTACGTATCACTACCACGAACTGTTTTCCTGGATAAAGGGGGAGAAGGGGAGTGATGAGCGCTCTTACTTGTCTTTTTAGAGCATTCCGTTCAGTGGACAGTGCAACGCTCTTTTTACTCACCACCACTGCGGCCCGAGTATTTCCTTCAGCGGCCGCAAAGTAGATAACGTTTCCGCCAAAGAAAATACGTTGAGATCGAGAAAAAAACTCAGGAAGATGGCGGAGTGGCAAACGATATGCCTTTGGCAACATAGTTTAGACAGACTTGCGACGAACTGTCAACTTGGCTCTACCTTTAGCGCGACGGCGTTTGAGCACCAAGCGACCTCCGCGAGAGAGCATGCGCTTGAGAAAGCCATGTTTGCGCATTCTCTTTTGTTTTTTAGGTTGCCAAGTTCGTTTTGTCATGATGGGGCATTATATACCAAGTTTGCAAAGTCTCAAAGTAACAAAGTTGCAAACTTTTCCCTACTGATTCACTCGAAACGGCATGATGATGTAGCGGTAGTGCTCCATTCCAGTTGGCCGGAACAGCGCGGGTTTCAAACTTTCGTTCGTGCCGAACCAAATTTCTTCCGGTTTAAAAACCTGGAGAAAGTCAACAAGGTACTTTGCGTTGAAGGCAATTTCCATGTCACCGCCGGTGAGCAATTTTACAGGCAACGTCGTTTCTTGACTTCCCAGTGATGAAGATGATGACGAAATCATTAATTCTGTTCCCGATAACTTCAAGCGAACAATTCCGGATGATTCGCGTGCAAAGATAACGGCCGTTTTTAATTTCTGAGCAAACTCACTGCCACTAAAAACAATTTGTGTCGAAAATTCTGCCGGAATAATTTTTTGATATGGAGGAAACTCTCCTTCAATTAAACGAACAAGAACTTCAATCCCTTCAAACGAGAAAAAGGCTTGTCTAAGCTTATCAGAGACGGTAAAACCAACCGTTTGGACTTGTTTGCGGGTTGAGATACGGACGACTTCATTCAGCGCTTTTGCGGGCAGCAAAATGTTTTTATTTAATGACGTTACTGAGAGTGGAACTGAAAAAGTTGATAAACGAAAACCATCAGTGCCTACCACTTCAAGTTCTTCACCAAAAGAAAAGAGGAGTGCAGTCAAGATTGGACGAGCATCATCGACAGAAGACGCGAAAGCAGTACTTTGCACTGCTTGCTGAAAAATTTCGGCCGGCAGAGAAATTTCTTGTCCTTCCTTCGTTGGAAAACTTGGATAGTCAGCGGCGGGAAAACAGGGGAAAGAGGCTTTTGAAAAAGCGTTCTTGACATACAACGTGTTTTCTTTCAATTCTAGAGAAAGAGATCCTGCATCGAGCGTCGCAATAAAGTCACTAAATACTTTCGCCGGAACTGCCACTACACCAGCTTCTTCAATCTCAGCAGCAATCGTTGATTGAATTCCAATATTTAAATCAGTTGCCGCAAGCGAGAGCGTATTTTCCTTTTGAGCAGTTAAGAGAATGCATGAAAGAATTGGTAAACTTGGTCGGGAAGAAATGCCTCGTTGGACATCCACAATTGCTTGTTGGAGTACTTCCTGCAAAATCGTTAACTTCATTTTTACTTTCTTTCAATTAAGTAACTACTTACTACTGATATTAAACTAATAATTTAAATTAGTGGTAGTAGTATTAGAGTGTGTAAATGTGATGTAACTGTGCAAATTTATCAAGAAGAACGTCTTTTTAAGCTGTGGATTTCTCTGTTTATTTCTTCGTAAAATCATGTGCAAAACCGTGTGTGAGTTGAATAAACTTTCTTTTTCCACGTACTGAAAGAAAAAAGTTTTCCACATTTTGTGTAAGAATTCCCGTATTTTTCCACTGAGTTTTCCACAATTGTGGAAAACTGCGCATAATTACTTAGAAATCTTGACTAAAATGTCGCGAATTTCGTTCATTTCTGCGCGTAGATCATCATCTAATTGCATAGTAGCACGAATTTTTTTATGTGCATGCATGGCACTCGTGTGGTCTCTTTCGGTGAACCATCTGCCGATCTCAACAAATGAAGTTCCGAGTTCTTCTTTCATAAAGTACATTGCAATGTGACGTGCCTTTACAATTGACTTCTCGCGCTGTTTGCCGCGAACCGTCATTTGCTTGAGATGATAGTAATCTGCAACTACTTTCACGAGATCGTAAGGCTTCACTTTGATTTTCTGTTTTGGTTTTTCTTCTTCAAAAGAATTGACAAGATCATTGATAAGATCAACCGTAATTTCCAAGTGTTGTAACTCTACGGCAGATTTAATCGTCTTCATGATGCCTTCGATTTTGCGCGCGCTATCGACTTTATGAGCAATAATCTGCGCGATATTCATAGGAATATTGAGATGATATGCATTCGCTTTGATGAGCAGAATCGCAGCTCTTAGTTCAAATGATGGCTGTTGAATGTCAACCATTAATCCAGCTTCAAAACGCGACTTTAAACGGTCTTCCAGTAGTGAAATTTCGTGTGGTGGCTGATCTGAAGTTAAGATTATTTGACCAAATCGTTTTGTAATCGTGTTAAACGTGTGAAAAAATTCTTCTTGAACGGAGTTTTTTCCTGCAATGAACTGCACATCGTCGATGAGTAGAACATCTGCTGAACGAAATTTTTCTTTAAAGAACATGGTTTTTTTGGTTTGAATGGCGCTGACAATTTCATTAGTGAAATCTTCGCCTGTGCAGTACAACACTTTTGCTTCGGGATTATTTTTGAGAATGTTATTACCAACTGCATGCATGAGATGGGTTTTTCCGACACCAACGCCACCGTAAATAAAAAGAGGATTGTACGCAGTGCCAGGTTGATTAGAAACGGCTTGGGCAGCCGCATGTGCCATCTCGTTCGTGGTGGAAACCGCGAATGTCTCGAATGTGTAGTCTAAACGAAGACCAGCTTTTTGGGCTTGGCTCTTGGCGCGATCAATGCTCATCGAGCGGACGGTGGTATCCGCAAATAAGCCTCCAGATGGAGTAGAGGACGACACTTTTTCTTTACTGGCCATTTCGCGCAATTTTTCTTGAACGGAAAAAAGGGAACCGGTGAGTGGTGGTTCCGGAGTTTGAAGTGACACGGGAGCCACTGCATCAATAACCACCTGAGATGGTTCACCCACTTTAAACTGGAGTTCAGTATTTTTGGCCGTAACTTGATCTAAGGCCTCTTTGATTTGCGCGTAGAAGTTTTTTTCGATGTTTGTCGCGTGAAATGACGTGGGACTGGTGATGACACCAATGGCTCTCTCGTCACCAACTAACCGAAAATCGGTGAGTGAGTTTGACAAAATCCACGTGTTATACGAAGAGAGGCTCATGTTCTGTTGCAAAACAGCGCATGCTTTTTGCCAAATAGATTGAACGTCTTGGAGTGACATATCTCGAGAAAGTAGTAAGGATGAGCTTGGTGGGCAGGGGAACCAAAGTGCTTAGTTATACACATAGTTTTACACACTACGCAATAGGGAATTAGAGAAAAAATTATTGCTTTGGACAGAAGCCGCCAACCGGAACTGCAATCATACAGGCGGGCCGACTATCCAAACATGCGGGGCGAGGTATGCATGATGATTGAGGATTAGCTCCACTATTAGAACTCGGAGAAGAAAGTGAGGTTAATTCGACTTCAGTGCCGACTAACCCTGCCAGATAACCTTTCACACTTTGTTTTGCAATACTGGGAGTTCCCGTAAATCCTTTAAATGTGAGATGAGCGACATTTAATTGACCGAGTATTTCTTTACCAATTTTTTTGGCGATGCCAGGGGCAGGAGCTTCAGTTGCAACAGTTCCTATAATCACAAGCGTTCTTGCATCGACCAAGATGATGGAGTTAATTTGAAATGAAGGATCGCCTTGAGTGAGAGTGATGCCGTTCTGTTGAAAAAGAACTTTCTGCTGACCTTGGGCTGGGGAAGTCGCAGGAGGAGAAGAAGGCGGCGAAGCTGGACAAAATCCATTTTCTGGCTGAGCAATCCTGCAGGGTGGATTGCTATCTAGACATGCCGGTCGAGGGACGCATGATCCTTGAGAGCCTTGTGGTGGCGGAGTGACTCTGACTCCACCTGGATTAAAGCCAGCTGGGTAGGGAGGGAATGCCGCGATTTCCTTCGCTTGAACTTTAAATCCTGGCAGTTCCAAAGAAGTTTGTCTTTTTGCTCCTGCTAAATCAATGGTGAAACTAAATTTTGTAACGGTAGCGGGATTTTTCCCGTTGGAACCAAAAAAATTCACATCGAATGACTTGTCGCCAGCAGCATCAACTTTAAAGTAGTATTGTTGTTCATTACTCGCTTGGGAACGGTTCTCTGTGGCAAAGCTCCCATTTGTTAAAACAAATGCCACACCGACACCGACTGCAACAACTAAAAATAACACCAACCCCACCACTGCGTTTTTTACTGAAGAATTTTTACTCTGATACATGGGACTCATTATGATTACGCTTCATAAAAGCGTCAATACTATCTCTCTTTATTTTGGAGGTTGGTAATCGTCAATTGAGTAACTACCGGCAAATGGTTCTGGTTTGATCGGAGAAAAAGATGATGGAGGAGCTGTTTGAGCTGGAGTCGCTGGTTTTGGTGCTGGCGGGATAGTTTCGGAAGTTGCTGCGGCTTTTTTCTTCAATAGCTCTTCAGGATTTGTAGTAATCACCGTGTGTTCTTCTTGAGAAGCAACGACCCTCAGAGCCACATGATTTTGACCAGCAAAGAAAATTCCCTCACCGACATCGGCCGAGACGAGAAGCTGCTTTTCTCCTTCAGATAAATAAAATGTCTCGGCTAACACGGGAATGGAGGCGGATGACTGCTTCATCAAAAACTTAATTGCCGCGTTACTCACTAATGCTTTTCCGTATTCATTAGCCATAAAATCTTCAACGTCTTGAGTGATGGCAGTCATTGCGAGGTAGTACTTGCGGGCGCGTTTGGCGATGGACTGCAAAAAGTACGCAGAGTCGGTGTACCGCATGAAGTACCATGCCTCGTCAATGACGAGCAATCGTTTTTTCATTTTTTTCTTGACGCGCGTCCAGATAAAATCGAGAATCACGAACATCGCGATAGGACGAAGTTCTTCTTCCATCTCGCGCACCGAGAAAACGGTTAATTGATTTTTGATATTAATATTTGATTTTTGGTCAAAAATTCCGCGGAAAGATCCAGTGATGTACTTTTCAAGACGTGCGGCAATGTCATTTGCTTCCTCATTTTCCATGCCGATGAGTGCTTTATATAAATCTTCCATCAGTGGTGGTTCATTTGTTTGTGTCGCTGGATCTGGTGTAATGCCTTTGGCTTTATACGCTGCCACAAGTGCCCGATCAATTAAAGCATCTTGCGTAGCTGTCATCTCGCCAAGCATGACTTTGAGGAGTGCATGGAGATGAATAATTTTTTGGCCAAGTTCGTTTTCGCCTTCTTCATACACATTCGATAAGTCAAAAGGATTAATTTTCGTTTCCGAATTAAAAGTAAAGTTGATGTACTCGCCACCGACACTTTTTGCTAAATCTTCATACTCGTGCTCAGGATCAAGGACAAGAACTTCGGTATCGAACATTAATTGACGAAGAATCTCGAGTTTTACTGTATAAGACTTTCCAGCACCAGATTTGGCAAAAATCATCATGTTAAAACTTTCCATTTTGAAGCGATCAAACACAACGAGTGAATCATTATGCTCGTTGATGCCATACACAATTCCCGTGTCCATGGTCAATTCAGAAGAAGTAAACGGAAAAGTTGTTGCCAGCGAAGTAGTATCCATGTTGCGAGTGATCAATAATTGATCAACGCCCATGGGAAGCGTAGTTTTAAATCCTTTATCCATTTGGAGCGTCGTTTTTTTAGAAACGATGAGAAGTGCGCCAAGCGTTGACTGTACACTTTTCGTGACGCGCTCAAGCTCTTCACGATCGCGGGCACGAATGGTGATGTATAAACCAAATTGATAAAAACGTTCAGCCCCCTTAGCGAGTTGCTCTCGAATAACCCGTGCGTCCTCGAGCTTCACTTCCGTGTCAATGTTACTGATTTTGCCAGCGCGAATATCAGATGTGATTTCCGCTTCCATTTCGGTGATTTTGCGTTTTAAGTTTTCCAAAACTTCGCGAACATCCACTGGAAAAACAAACATCGAAATATCAAGTTGATGTGGAAAGTTGATGAGCGGTCCTAACCAGTTCGCGGGCACGGTGCGAGGATACCCAGCGACAAAGAGCGTCCGAGTGTAATTAGAATTAATTTTTTGAAACGTAAAATCAACTTCAATTGCTTCTGGAGCGATAATATCTTGAATAGACACTAGGCCTTGTGAGAATTGCTTGAGAATCAACTCATTTTGGTTCGTTTGTTGCGCCGCAGATTGATCGACTGATGGCTTTTTGAAGAATGGCAACGGTAAATTAAAACTGGGCATTGAAACTATTATTACACAATCTCTGCTGGGGGCGGAAGCGGTTGTTGTGTCTGAGGATCGAGTTGTACTGTTTGCTGATCAATGGGAGTGGGCATTTGTTCAGGAGCTTGTTCTGGAACCTGAGGCATGGATTGATCTTCGACGGTTGGTATTTGTTGTTGCAACTGTTGCTGCTGCAAGAGTTGCGCCGCAACGGCGCTGCTGTTATCAACAGGAGTTTCAGTACTCGGTGACTGTGGCACTTGATCTGCGGGGTGCATGTTGTCGGGTTGAGCGGAACGGGTGGGTCCAAAAATATCTTCAGCTGAGTTGCCTTGAACTGTGGCTGTGGTGTAGCTGCGACTGTCAGTCATTTTTTGTCCGTCAGAAGCTTCGGGATTATAAATAGTGTAGAAAAGTTGAATAATTTCTTGAGTTTGTAACTGCCGCGAGCTTAAACCAATTCGACTAAATTGAGAAATAAGATGATCTCGTTTAGGCTCGAGAATATCTTTTGATCTCCCAAGAATTAAACTCCGATCAAAAGTTGAAACATCGGCTACTTTAACGCCTGGAATCACACTCTGGGTAGAAACGAGACCGAGCTCTAAAGCAGTGGCCGGAATAATCACGTAGAATTTTTTATCCAAGACATTTCGCTCTTGCACCAAATCGGCAATAAACTCGCGATACCGGCGAATTTGATCTTTTTTAATTCGATTAATCGTTTCTTCCTCTTTTGCTTTAAGCAAGTTGAGGTAGCTGGTAATATCTTTCGTCTGTGATCGAATCAAAATTTGAATAGAGTAGTTAAGCGAGTTGAGCAAACCAGCATAGCCATAAATGATGGCATCTTGTTCTTCCTCTGCGAGTAAACCAAAGTTCATTGCAGTAACAGAAATGATCAACGAAGTAGAGCCATCTTTAAGGATGACTAAATCATTCGTAATATCGTAAATATCAAGATATTGCTGACTAGTTGAAGCAAGTGCCTGACTCTGATTCATAGTAAAAGTATAGCTCTTATAGACTTCTGACTTCAATTGGTTCTAAAATTTGCCCATTCACCACGAGTTCTTGAGCTGCAAATTGAAAACCGTCTTTTTCGGCGCGCAATGAGTAATTTCCATTCCCCAGAGGAGTGGTAATGAAGAATTGCCCGAGCATGTTTGTCTTCACGGCGCGGGCAGGTAAGCCTTCGGGCGTCAAGATTTCGACGATTGCGCCTTGGAGAGGGGTATTATTTTTATCAATGACCATCCCGACAATTTTATTGGGCTCGGTTGGTTTATTTGGAAAAGGCAGCTTACTGTTTTGAACAACTGCTTGGGTGGGTGTAACTTGTTCAGTGTATTGAGGAACCGTTGCTGCATCGATGAACGTGTCGTTGGTGACTTGTTGATCTGTCTGTAACTGTTGAAGTTCTGGAGCGACTGTCTCTGGTGTGGGGTGATTTACACTCACAAACTGCATTTGAGGAACAGACACAGAAACAGTATCGGCAAATTGATTTACCGGTTCTGGTTGTTGAGCAACTGGAGTTTGCGGCTGTGTAGGCGTTGTGTCACTTGGCAACGACCAATTTGGGATTGGAATGTCTGCAGCAGGTGCACTGGCCGCGCGTGCACCAATGACGATTTCTGGTTGAGGTGAGTTGTCCACGATAGGGGTGGTTGTGGTTGTAGTGATTGGTGCTGTACTCTCGATCGAAAATGCAGATTTCACTTCTTCAGGCACTTGCACAAAAGCGTTTGTATCAAAAGTGCTTGTGGCCGTATTTGAGTTAAATAACGCCATGATCGATTGAATCTGTTGTTCCTGAGAAGGATCCAGGGCATTGGAATCTTTTGCATTAATTGAACTCAAGTATTCTTTAACACGTTGATGTCGTGCCGGACTTAGGTCAACTTCGTTGACAATTTTGACTGCTGTTTTTGGCGAGTATAAAAAAGGATCTGGAATTTTAACCGTTCTTTTCCAGTAAAACTGAGTTGGTCGATACAACGCTTGAAAAAAAGCAATAATCCAGTGGTCAAAAGGTCTCTCTTCAAATGGCACAAAGGCTGCGAATGCCCCCAGACCGACGACAACTAGGATCATTGGCCATTTGAGGTAATTTGTTAAATTTGTGTTGTAAATGAGAAAACCAACGACACAGCCTGCGCCAACTTCTGCAAACTGCTTTAAAGTCATGTTGCCAATGATATGAAAACGATAACCAGTGATGTCCTGGGGCAGGGCGTGCTCTTTCATAAATAGTGTTGTCTATAGTTGATCAGGATTTTCGTTAAAAGACAAGTGTGTTCCCCAAATTTTTAAAAAATTATCCTGATTTGTTGGAGTGAAGTACCATCGTTGTTCCACAGATCCGTCACCAACGTGAGCAACTATAACGAGTCCTTTACTCAAGAAAACATACGCTCTATCACCTGGACCAGTTTCAGCATCAAACATCACCAAATCAGCTTTTCCATACTTGGTCGTATAGTTGCTTATATTGCCTCCATCGACATGTAATGTTTGTTCTTTCATGAATGAAACTTTTTCTTGCGGATCAACAACCACCTGATTTGGTAGAGCTGGAAAAACAGATTTATACGAAAGTTGGGTCCCTTGATCAATTTTTTTTGTTTCTAAAGGTTGTCCAAAAGCTTTGTAAACATCACTTATTTTGGAGTAATTCGGAGTAATAGATTTCCACGTATTTGGTTGGTTGCCTGGTTTCGCGACTCGTGGGGTAATTACTTGCAAAATATCTGCGGTAACAAATAAAATCACCGCTAAAACAATAAAAATTGTTAACCAATTTTTTTTAATATAATGATAAAAAAAGGAAAGAGTTTTCATTTTTTAATGCTCATTGATATTATCTCTTAGTTTCCTTGTAGTTGAGTAGGATCATTTCCTCCAAATATATTTTGGACAAACCAGTTGTGATCGTTTGGAAACAATGTGGGAAACTGATAAATGCCTGTGTTTGCACAGATCTTTTTCCCGCTACTGTTTAGAACAAAAGCACCACTACTATCAACTTGATATTGATTACAAAAGAGATGTGTACTCCAAACCACAGTGTCAGCTATACCTTCAGCAAAAGCTTCAGACTCGTTGCCCTCATAGGGATACGTGTAGTAAGTACCTGGTGTCCAAATTTTTTTGAATTCCTCTTTCAGTCCAGAATTTCGATAATCAATGGCATGGCCTGTTTCATGAACAAGCGTGTACTCAGCATTATCCAAAGTACCCATTCCCAGATCATATATAACAATCGTATTACCACCATCAGCACTTGGGGCACATCCACCAAAAGTTTTACCAGGAACACGATACAACTTTATTGGGCCAGCTTTACACAAAAGATCTACGTAGGTAGAGTTCTGTCCAGCTCTACGTGTAAAGGCTTCTTGAATGAGAGTCCAGTCTGAGTCGCTCCAGGTTTCACTGTCTGCAGTTACCCCACAAGCATTCACATTTGGAGTTGCTGGTTGAGCTTCAAAGCATGCTTTAACTTGTGGACACTGGCCAAAACAAATTTCTTTAGAAACTTTTGCATCTTGGCCAGATTGAGTTTCAGTGCCCTTGACAGCGTTAAACTTAATGTCAAAAACATTTGTAACGAGCGAGTCGTGAAATTCCTTACCATAATTTTGTGTATAGTCAAAAATAATTGCTTGAGTATCAGCAATGTTTGGATCAAGAACGATGTTTCCGCCTTTTATATATTTCGCATATTTTGGATCGCTCTTGACTTTGTCAAACTGAATTGGAGATGTTGCTTGTGGATTTTCTTTATTTTTGTCATCGGTCTTGACAGTGACTTTATCTTCTAATCCTGTGATCGTGACGACATAGCCTTTGTCAGCGCGAATCGTCACTTCGTAGTTGATGGCTTGTGGGGTAGCGACCTTTCCGTCTGGCGACGCTGTTTTAGTGAGCGTCACATACTTCGACTCGCTCTGATTAACAAACAGTGGGGGTAAAAATGCCCCGACCATCGTGGAGTGCATTCCAGAAGCAAGTGCAAGTGAACCATACGCAATACCAACGCTTACACCAGCTGTTCCTACATTTGAGGCGACAAATTGTGCAACCCGAGCAGCATTTCCACTTGAGAGATTGCTTGCTAAATTTCCTAATGAAGATTGTAAAGATGGAACTAACCCAAGTTTGTCGACAATAAATCCGCCAAATGAACCAAGAGTTGCACCGACAACCATTCCAGGAGCTCCACCTATCAGAAAACCAGCGCCCGCACCCACAATCGCGCCTAAAGCTGCGCCGCTACTATTTAAAATTGCAGCGATGGCTAAACCAATCGACCCGAGTACGCCGGCGCCAACTGCTTCTTGTGCTTCTTTCGGCAAGAACTGTGCACCAGGAATATAAGAAGTCGCAGCGCGACCGAGCAGTTCCAAACCTTTCCGACCGAGTGCTGCGGCGTCTGCGGCTTGTTTTTGTAAAGAACTTCTTTCCTTGAGATTTGGATTGGTAGGGGCAACGACTTCGTCGGCTCGGCCACTGTAGGGGAGCTCCTGCGGAAGTTGAGACGTTTTTGCTCCCATGGTTTGGTCCCATCCCACACCTGCGCGAATTGACTCGACTTGGGAAAGACTGAGCGAGCGGTCTTGAATCAGTTGAGTAATTGCCTGATCGATATTTCCGGTGCTCATTCCTTCGTTGTAAAGACCGAGGTTTGCAAGAAAAGCTACTTTTTGCTCCGGAGAAAGTGCATTAAAGTACTGCGCCATGCTATTAATGCGCTCAATGCGCATCTGTTCTGATTGATCGAGAATGTCGTTCAGAAATGGATTGTCGTCATCATCTTCATCTAAAGATTCCCTGGTCTTCCGATTTGCAGCGTAAGTAATTTGCGCACCTTCATGTCGATACGTATCTGCGATGCGGCGAGTTCTGTTTATTTCATTAAAATCCTCATCAGAAAGAGCGACATCATCTGTAGGGGACTCGAGATCATCATCGCTCTGATAGAGATCAGCGAGTTTGTGCTGATAAATTTCTAAGTATTTTTTGCAGAGTAAAATAAAATGCTTATATGTAGTTGCCCGTTGCTCGGGACTAAGGCTGCTTAACCATTCCTGAGGTAAAGCAAACCCAATGACAGCTTCTAAATTTTGAATATTGCTCAGATCAATGGCCGCAAGCTTCAAGCCTTTATTTTTGACTGTACTCGCAGCATATTTTTCTAGTCCTGCGAGAAGTGCGGCTTGTTGATCTTTGGGAAAGCCGAGCGAAGTGAGTAGCACGTAGAAATCACTTGCGTTTGCGGTGTTTAATGCACTAATCCTTGCCAAATCGGTCGAAGCTTTTTGAAAAACAGCCGCAATTTCTTCTTTGCGCAAAAACTCGATGATGCTGCGATCTATCTGTGCGCCTTGGACATCAATTTTGGCGTAGTACTCATCTTGAATGCGTTTTGCTTCGGTGGGATCGGTGATGTTGTCGCGTTTGATTTTATTTTCAACCCACGATTTATTGTACAAATCTATCAAGACGCGAAACTTTCCTTT
>PJMF01000005.1 GCA_003173865.1 Minisyncoccota bacterium | reverse complement strand
GATTTAATCCAGCAGTGGCTTGCTTTGGAATTTTTTGTGTAGTTTTTTTCTATTATCTAGCTATAATCGTCTTAAAAGACAAAGGAGGTAGAAAATGATTCAAACAATAATAGACTTCATGAATGCTCCTGCACCCCCTTATTTTTTATTTGCAGGTCTCATGGTTGCAGGGACGTTTATTGTTTTCATGGCAAATAAGTTTAATCTCTAGTTTCCGCTCATGCTATAATCTTCAACAACAAATTAATTAAACGTGTGTGGAAGGGGGATGCAGGTTTGAGGTTCTAGAATTTAAAATTGATGTTCCAATCAGGTAATTGTGCTTTCATGACTTGGAACTTTATCTTTAAAGTTTAGAGCTTCTTCGTTTTTCGCAATCTTTCCCACTGAGGAGTTTTCATGTCATACCCAATTTATGGCAAGACATATAAAAAAGATATTCAAGTCGGCGATAAAGTCGTCTCGATTGAAGTAGGCAAGTTTGCTGAACAAGCTTCAGCGGCAGTCCTGGCCACTTGTGGTGGCACTGTCGTGCTTGCCACGATTGCACTCGGCAAACAGGTTAATCTCGGATACTTTCCTTTATCAGTGGAGTTTATCGAGAAGTTATACGCTGGTGGGATCATTAAAGGTTCTCGCTGGGTAAAGCGTGATGGTCGCCCAACTGATGATGCAGTGCTCAAGGCCCGCGTCATTGATCGCACGTTGCGTCCGATGTTTCCAGAGGGAATGACACATGAAGTGCAGATTATCGTGACAGTATTTTCAACTGACAAACAAAATGACGCAGATATGATCGGTATGTTGGCGACCTCAATCGGTTTGCAGATTTCTGAGATTCCGTTTGATGGACCAATTACAGGTTTACGTGTGGGGTACAAGAAAGACACCAAAGAGTTTTCCATTAACCCAACCAACACAGAGCGCGATAATCTTGATCTTGATTTGATTGTTTCAGGTACAGGTGACGCAATTGTGATGGTTGAAGCAGGTGCCAACGAAGTTCCTGAAGAAGTTATTTTAGAGGCATTTGATCGTGCACAATCTGAATTGAAGAAGATCTGTGCTGACATTGCTGAAATTGGCAAAGAAATTGGCAAGACAAAGTTAGATATTGCGCCGAAAATGGGTGAAGATGCGCTCGCTGGCATCAAAGCAGATTTGGCGAAAAAATACAAAAAAGAAATTCGTCAAATGATCGAGTTGGAAGGTGTGTTGAAGCCCACGGGGCTTGACGCACTTGTGGAAAAGATTGTGGCTGACAATCAGCCAGCTGAAGGTGAAGAGCCAACTGTGATGGCTGATGCGAAAGCTTTACATGGAGTTTTCCATGATTTGATGGCGGCCGAAGGCCGCCGCATGATGATTGAGGAAAAAGTCCGTCCTGACGGTCGTAAAACTGACGAAATTCGTCCAATTTGGTGCGAAGTGGATATCTTCCCCAGTACGCACGGTTCAGCCATGTTTAAACGGGGAGCAACTCAAGTACTTACGATTACTACGTTGGGATCGCCAGCACGTGGTCAATTAATTGAAGACATGACTGGTGAAGAGACTCGTCACTACATTCATCACTACAACATGCCTCCATTTGCTTCTGGTGAAGCCGGTCGTGTGGGGTATCCAAAGCGCCGCGAAATTGGTCATGGAGCGCTCGCGGAGCGAGCGCTGCTCCCTGTGATTCCTTCACAAATTGAGTTTCCATACACAATCATGGTGGTTTCCGAAGTTGTGAGCTCAAACGGTTCAACATCACAAGGTTCTGTCTGTGGATCAACGATGTCACTGATGGCTGCCGGAGTGCCAATTAAACGCCCAGTTGCTGGTATTGCGATGGGATTGATGACTGATGGAAAAGAGTACGTCGTTCTTTCTGATATTCAAGGCCTCGAAGATCATATCGGTGATATGGACTTTAAAGTGGCGGGCACTGAAGAAGGTGTCACTGCGTTACAAATGGACATCAAAGTAAAAGGTATTCCGGGCGACGTGATGAAGCGTGCTTTGAATCAAGCAAAAGTTGGTCGCATGCACATTCTTGGAAAGATGCTGTCTGCTATTGCACAACCACGCAAGACGTTATCGCCTTTTGCGCCGAAGATTCAACAACTCACAATTCCAGCAGACCGCATTGGTGAGTTAATTGGTCCTGGTGGCAAGATGATCAAGAGTATCATCGAGATGACTGGTGCCGAGATCGAAGTCGAAGAAAATCAAGATCGAACCATGGGTATTGTCAATATTGGCTCCTCTGATCAAGCAAAAGTCGATCATGCGTACAAATTCATTAGTGACATGATGCGCACCATTAACGTCGGTGACGAGTTTGACGGAGTAGTCACTCGCGTCGAAAGTTACGGTGCATTTGTTAACATTTCTCCAAATAAAGATGGATTAGTCCATGTTTCTGGCATGTCAACTGAGTATGTTCAAGACGCCGGAGACATCGTGAAGCTTGGTGACACAGTGCACGTTCGTGTCAGTGAGATTCAGGACGACGGAAAAATTAAGTTGACAATGCTTACTCCTGAACAAGAAGAACAGTCTCGCCAAAGTCGTGGTGGCGGCTCACGTGATGGTGGCTCACGCTTTGGTGGAGGGGATCGCGGCGGTGACAGAGGTGGCCGATCTCCATTTCGCGGAAGCCGAGATCGTGTGGGCAGCAGAGATGGTTATCGAGGCGGTGACAGACGACCACGGAGATAATCTTTTCTTTAAGCAGCTGAGTAGGTCACGCCCTTTGTACTTCCGAACTTAATGACAAGTTGATGCAGCACTAGCCACTGTACATCGTATAAAATTGTGCGTTTAGGAACTGTTGGAAAACGTCTTGCAATGCTATCTGCAGAGATATATGGATGATCTTCGATAATATTGAGAATTTCTTGACGACGAGGAAGTAGGTGGGTGTGTAAAGCAGGATTTTCTGCATAGAGGCTTGCATTTTTAATATCTGCTAGTATTGATTCAAGTGAAGAAATGACACCGTTTAAGAAAAAAATAATAAATTCTTCAATATTGCGCGTGTTTTTTTCGAGGTGAAAGTAATACTCATTGCGATGTTCTTCAAAGTATTGATCAATCGGCAAAATGTACTTACCCAGTACACCGGTTTTTTGTAATTGAGCTTGAAGTAACACCCTTCCTAATCGACCATTTCCATCGATAAATGGGTGAATTTTTTCAAAGTAATAGTGACATCTTGCAATATCTGAAAAATTATTACCTCTGAACGTGTTAAATTCCTCGAAAAAGAGATCGAGCATTGCCCTCATTTCTTTTGGGGCTGGAGTAAGGTAAATAATATTTCCAAATTGATCGAAAATCGCTGACGACTCATTTCTTAATTTACCAGCTTGGCTATCAATTCCATTCATGATCATCAAGTGATACTCTAAAAGCTGATCAATATCTACGTTTCTTTGGACGTATTGATTATGAATACTTTGTATTCGTTGCAAAGTTCTTAAAATATTATTGATTTCTTTTTTTGATTTATTTTTTCCCTTCGGCAAATTTTCTTGAGTTGCTTCGATGAGAGTGAGCGTATTGCCTTCAATTCGAGCGGAAAAAAGTGAACTTTTGAGAAATTGTTGGTGAAAAACTCTTTGAGCGACCTGGGGAGAAAGAGGAAGCTGTTGCAGAATAGACGCAAGGATCACGATATGTTTTTGAAGTTCTTCTGTTTGAGAGTTACTAACTGGATGAGGAAATTGCAACATCTTTACCTTGCATTATATTGCATAATATTGCAAAATACTGCAAGATATTGTGAAAATAGAGTATTACTGTTAACTCTTAGAAGAAGCTTTAAATTCCTCTGGATCGAACTGAGGTAAAGCATCAGAGTCAGGTAAGTAACCCATAATTTCAGTTATTACTGCATCAATAATTGTCCCTGCCTTATTGCTCTCACCTTTCTCAGCCATATTTTGTAAACGTTCTACTTCAACTTGAATAGCTTGCTGATGTTCTAGAGGTATTGCTTCTATAAGACGTCCAATATCCTCAGTGATGCTCGGTCTTTCCCGTGGTGCTACAACAATGCTCGAATTTGGATCTGGAGCAAATGTCATAATATATGCGAGTAGTGCTTCACATAAATCACGCATATCTAAGAGTGTTTGTTGCTCAGCAGTATCAGCAGTAATAGTATTAATCAAATCCATTAAGGGAGAAACATTTTCTGCATTAGTCATGAACTAATCATAGAAGTGTTTGTTCTTATTTCAATAGGGTATACTCATTCCTATGAATCTCTCTTCTATTCAAACCCCATCTGGTATGTTCACGATTGCTCCTTTTGATCATCGTGGTTCGCTTGCTCAAATGATGGGTGTCGATATTTCGACCCCGCAAGGCCAAGAAATTATTACGCAACTCAAAGTCATGTTTATGGAAGCGTTTTCGTCGATTTGTTCTGGTGTACTCGTTGATCCAGTTTTTGGTTGGCCCGCGATCGAGAAAAAAGCTAAAAACACGGGTTTAATTTTAACTCTGGAAAGCTCTGGATACACAGATGACAAGTCAGCTGTGCCGACAATGATTCCTGATTGGGGAGTTGAAAATGTCAAAAACAATTATGCAGTGGCAAAGTTATTGACTTATTATCATCCGTCCGAACCAAATGCTTTGGCCAAGAAGAAGTTAGTCATGGAGCTTGGTGAGTACTGTCGTCACGAGGATGTGGCTTTTTTGTTGGAGCCTGTGATTTTTAATCCGCTTGAAAAAAAAGATCTCAGTAAAACAGAGTTTCAAGCGGCTCAGCTCACCACTGTTCAGGAACTGCAACGCAGTTGCGATGTAATTAAGATTCAGTATCCAGGTGATGCACTTGCTTGTGCCACAATCACAGCAGAACTTGATATTCCGTGGATTTTGTTGTCCCGAGGAATGGACTACCAATCATTTTATAATGCACTCAAGATAAGTTTAGAAAATGGGTGCAAAGGTTTTGCAGCGGGTCGTTCGGTGTGGCAGGAAATTGGTGAGTTTCGCACAGAAAATGGTAAACCAGATATGGTGAAAGTTGAGAATTTTTTACACACTACTGCTTTAGAACGCATGAAAGAGTTGATTGAGCTCACGGAGAAGTTCTCAACGCAAACGAGTCACTAACTGCGTTCATCTTCGTAAATATTGTGGATAAGAGCAAATAATCCAATTGTGATTAAAAGTCCCGTTGCTGCCGCAAATTGTTGGAAGTAAAAAATAAAAATATGGGTAAAAAGAATATTAATGGCTAAGCCATTACGCAAAAATTTGAGTGCTTTGAGCCGTTTGCGCCGAATCAAAAAATACATACCTCGAATCATGACTAACGCGGAGATAGTTTGAAAGGTAAACTGACCAATCACCATTACCCACTCAAACTGGGTTTTATACGTACCCTGAAGTAAATAAAGTTGATGATTCAGTATAATTTGAACAAATGCACCAGTACTTACCAAGGTGTTGATAATATAGATCAAAAACAAAAAAAGAAGTACATAAAAAACTGATTTACGCTCAGTTGTGAACTCCTCTAACCAACGCCATGAAGACTTCACTTTCTGTACATATCGATTACCGATTTTTGTTTCCACAACATCCAGTGGTGCAATTGCGAATCGGAGGCCTTGTGCAAACTCTTCGTAATCTTTCTCCTTGCGTTTCACAATTTCGGCCAGCGATTTCAGAATCTTTTTTTTCGTTTTGTTATGCAGATTTGCTTCCGCAATGTCTTCAGACTGTTCGAGAACGTCATACATGAGCTCTTTAGAACTGCGTGGAGTATAACGATCAAAGTAACGATAAAGAAAAAACAAAAGGACAAAGCTCAAGTAAATAATCATGGGCACTGGCTGATAAAAATAGTTATTGTCGCGAGTAATAAATTTCCCAACTTCATCGATAAATTGTCCGAAGCCAATCCCAGCCATGATTGCTGCAGCTTCACGCAAACGCTTCCCATGAAAACTAAAAAGCAAAATATTAGCGAGTGACAAAAAACAGGCACCAAAAAGGGCATGAGCGAGGTGAATACGGCCATTTGCAATCTGCGGGAAGTTGAGGAATGTTAAAGTAAGACGGGTTAATAAGACTGATGCAGCAGCAAAAACTAAAAAAAGTAAAAGGTTGTCAGAGCTACCGGAGCGCTTGACAAGAAATTGACGCATGTATGTTATTGTATCCTAAACCTATGTCACATGTTGATTTATCGATACAACTCCATCAAAAACTGTTCGCATGGTGGTCAACTCAAGGCAGAATTTTGCCTTGGAGAGAGAAGATAAGTATGGAAATAGATCAAGCACCAGCAGTGGATGAAAATTCTTTTCGCGAACATATCTTTGCGACGTACTTTGCGTCTTCTGCGCGTCGTGATCCGTATCGAGTGGTGGTGGCTGAAATGATGCTCCAACAGACACAAGTAGATCGAGTTTTCCAGCGATACCAAGCATGGATGAAAAAATGGCCAACAGTCGAAGATCTTGCGCAGGCTAATCTCAGTGACGTAATCATTTTTTGGCAGGGTCTGGGATACAACCGGCGAGCACGTTTTTTGTGGCTGTTAGCCAAGCAAATCACTCAGGAACGTCATGGCATTTGGCCAACGACTGAGTCGGAACTAAGAAAACTACCGGGAATTGGCAAGTATACCGCCCGAGCGGTGATGTCATTTGCTTTCGGAATGCAGGTGGGGGTAGTAGATACGAACGTCAAAAGGATTTTACAAAGAGTTGTAGATGGCGACGCGAGTGACACTCAAAAAAGCGAAGAGTATTATTTCCAACTTGCTGACACTTTTCTTCCTCAAGAAAAAGCTGATCCTTGGAACCAATCACTTATGGATTTTGGGGCACTTATTTGCACTGCTAAACGACCAAAGTGTGAAATCTGCCCTTTGCAAGAAGTGTGTCAAGCAAATCTCGGTGCTCGAAGAAAAAGTTTTCTGAATTATGCAGATTTTTTATCCTGGCAGTCCAAACAGCCAAACTCCCAGATAGTTCCAAAAAAATCAATTCCTCAGTTTAAAGATACAGATCGTTTTTTTCGCGGAAGAATTATTGATCAATTGCGTGTTAACTCACTTGAACTGCGGAAACTACAAAACATTATGGAACACGAATTTGGTTTACATGACGAAACTCGTTTTGCCAAATTAATTCGTAGTTTAGTTCAAGAAGGCTTAATTACTCAAGAAAAAAATCAAGTACAGCTTGCGTAATGTCTCTAGAGCTTGTTTGAATTCTTGACCTCTGGTAAACTTAAACTTATATGCACACACTTCCTCAACTCCCGTACTCATATAACGCGCTCGAGCCTTACATCGATGCGCGCACGATGGAAATTCATCACACGAAACATCATCAAACGTATGTGGATAAGTTGAATACTGCACTCGAAAAATATCCTGACATGCAAGCAATGTCAGTTGAAGAGTTACTTAAAAACATGAGTAAAGTGCCGGCTGAAATTAAAATGGCAGTCCAAAATCACGGGGGCGGTCACGCCAATCATTCGTTATTTTGGACCATCTTAACATCCCAACCAGCCGAGCAGCCAGGCGGAAAATTAATGGATGAGATTGAAAAAACATTTGGCAATTATCAGAAATTTACAGAAGAGTTCACTGCTGCCGCCACGAATCGTTTTGGTTCTGGTTGGGCATGGTTAGTGGTGAGTAAAGATAAACAACTCGCGGTGATTTCTACGGCGAATCAAGATTCGCCATTAATGGAAGGACACACACCAATTCTAGGTTTGGATGTTTGGGAGCATGCATATTATCTTAATTATCAAAATCGTCGCCCTGATTACATCGCGGCATTTTGGAAAATTGTGAACTGGTCTGAAGTCGAACGCCGTCTGAGTGATGTGATGAAATAAGATTTCCAAGTTTATGAAACAAGTGATTCTAGACGTTGAAACACAAAAAACGTTTGATGAGGTCGGTGGGTATTTTCCTGATCGACTCGGGATTTCTTTTGTGGGGGTTTGTGTTCGCGATGGGCTCAACGGCAAGGGCCAGATGATGAGTTTTTTTGAGAAAGATTTGCCTCAGCTGTTTCCCTTACTCGAAGAAGCGGATGTCGTCGTGGGCTTTAATTGCGATAGTTTTGACATGCAAACATTTTTACCCTACTACAAGGCAGATATTAGTCGTATTCCCACTCTGGACTTAATGGTGAGAATTAAAGAAAGTGCTGGCCATCGGATTGGTCTTGATGCCGTAGCAAAAGAAACACTAGGTATCGGGAAGTCTGGCGATGGTTTGGACGCGATCAAGTACTTTAAAAATAAGATGTGGGACGAGTTAGAAAAATACTGCTTGCAAGACGTTGAGGTGACACGTGACCTTCATGATTACGGTCTGAAAACAGGGAAAGTCAGGTTTAAGAATAAATGGAATCGCCTCATTGAGTGTCCTGTAGACTTTACATTTACACCAAAAAAAGATGCGGGGGTGCAGATGAGCCTATTGTAGTACAATCTCCTTGTGCAGAAGTCTTCACCATCTCAGCTCGTAAGCTGGCGCCTTATTGCGCCGATTATTGCTGACGTCTTGATTTCTCCTTGGAACTTACTTGTTGGTGGGTTGCTCATTCAGCATTTGAGTTTTCCGATGGCTGTGCTCTCGATTTTTTTTGGATACCTCACTCTTAGCTTTATTTTTTATTTTTATGGTGGCTTAGGAATGACGTATCGTAAAAATACATCAGATTTAATTGAGCCAGTTTTTGGCAAAAAAGGGACAAAGTACTTTTTGAGTGGTCTGCTGGCAATTGGACAGATTGGTTGGTTTGCCATTATCAACCAGATTGGAGGCGAGTCTTTAGCAGCCCTTTTGCAGGTACCAGCATTTGTAGGTATTTCAATTTATAGTACAGCGATGATCTTGATGGCACTTCTCAATGTACATCGATTAGGTGTCACCAAGTTCATTACAGCAGTGGCCTCACTTGGTCTGATTGCTTGTCTTTTTGTGTTGAAAATGAACACGTTTCAAGTTGCAGATTTGTTTTCAGTACCAACCGTATCAGAAAATATTACGTGGGGAATTGCAATTGTGATCGCGTCATTTATTTCGTTTGCGTCTGTTTCACCAGATTTTACGTCGCAGCTTGAGACCGAAACAGATCTCCGATTGACGGTTTTCTTTGGAGTTTTTCTCCCAGGTTTAGTTATCTCGACAGTCGGAGCATTACTCTTCCTTCATATTCCAGTGGTGTCGCTCGCTGGCTTAATTGGAGTATCAAGTTTGGCCCTCTTTGGTCACTTTTTTAATATCGTTACAAATAGTGATGCTGCAATTTCTGTATACACCATTGCGCTGCGTTTTCAGTATATGTTTAAGTTATCTTTCCGCTGGGGTGTTGTGGTGGCAACACTTATTGGAGCGTTGCTCTCAATTTTCAATATCAACTCTTCACTTGTGACGTGGTTGACGATTTTAGCTGGCATCTATCCAGCTATTATTGGGGTGACTATGGCTAATTATTCGCTCGCATTCTTTCATCGCAATTTGCATGAGAAAAAAAAGAACTTGAATTGGTGGGCAGTCTTGATCGTTTTATTTGCATTTTCGTTGATTTTTGTGGTGAAAATTTCGCAACTTCAGTGGATTGTGGGATTGATTTCTTTTCTACTTTACCTCCTTTTCGCGAGTGCGGACATTCACTTGAATAAACTGCAAGAAGAAGCTCAAGATGACGATGCCTCCTAAGATTTGTTACACCGCCGCAGGCATTTTGATTAATGATGACAAAGTTTTACTCGTGAAACATAAAAAACTTGGTATCTGGCTCAATCCAGGTGGACATATTGAACCAAATGAACTACCTCACTTGGCAGCAGAAAGAGAATTTTTTGAAGAAACGGGCGTAAAGGTCCGTGCGAAGTATTCGCACAACTTTCCACACACTGAGGTGGACGAGTTTGTGCCCACACCAATGCTGTGCAATCTCCACTGGGTGTCTCGAAGAAACTATGAGCAACGTGTGCAGTTTCCACAGACCTATGTCCCTGAAAAAACTTGGTCTCGTGGCTGTGAACAACATCTGAACTTTATGTACTTGCTCGAACCAGTAGCTGAAGTGAATATTCAGTTAAATACCAGTGAATCTGATGATATCGCCTGGTATAATCAGCAAGACATTCAGGATTTGCAGACGTTAGATAATATTCGAATTGAAATTACTACCGCTTTTGAATATGCCAAAAACATTACAGATTAAAAATCTTCAAGTAAGTGTAGTGAACCAACAAACTGACGAACGCACCACGATTTTAAAAGGTGTTTCGCTGACAGTAAAACCAGGTGAAGTTCACGCGATTATGGGACCAAATGGCTCTGGTAAGTCAACGTTAGCGTATACGCTCGCGGGCCATCCTTTTTACGAAGTAACTGGGGGTCAAATTTCTCTCGATGGCCAAGATATTTTAGAAAAATCTCCTGATGAGCGTGCTGCTCAGGGTTTATTTTTAGCATTTCAGTATCCGGTTGAAGTACCAGGCGTCAAAGTGCAGAACTTTTTGCGCTTGGCGTACAATGCGCGATTTGCAGATCACCCAGAAAAACTTTTTCCTTCGGTGCTCGCTTTTCGCAAACATTTAGAGAGTTTAGCTAAAGAATTGAAAGTGAATCCAGAATTACTCAAGCGTGGTTTGAACGAAGGATTTAGTGGCGGTGAGAAGAAGCGCGTGGAAATCTTACAGATGGCGGTGCTTGAGCCGAAGTATGCCATTTTAGATGAAACTGACTCTGGTTTAGATGTTGACGCCATGAAAGCGGTTTCACTTGGAGTGAAAAAAATTATCGAAAAATATAACACTGGCGTAGTGGTAATTACACATTACCAGCGTATTTTAAAATATTTGCAACCGGAGTTTGTCCATGTAATGAAAGCAGGCAAAATTGTCCAAAGTGGAGGCCGTGACTTAGCCGAAAAAATGGAAGCTGAAGGATACGAAAAGGTGTAAAAAATATGTCCCGTTTCGCAGCTAAACACACCGATGATCTTGATCAATCGCTCAAAGACGATGATTATAAGCATGGTTTTTCATTTTCAACTGATCAATATACACATGTAATAAAACCTGGCTTAAGTGCTGGAGTTGTTCGTGAAATTTCCGCGATTAAAAAGGAACCTGCCTGGATGTTGAAGTTGCGTTTGGAAGCGTTGCAACAATTTGAATCGAAGCCTACGCCCACTTGGGGTGGTGATCTTTCACAAATTAACTACGACGCAATTCATTACTACTTACAGCCGACTGATCGTGCTGAAAAAAATTGGGCTGACGTACCAAAAGACATTCAAGAGACCTTCAATCGAATTGGTGTGCCGGAGGCAGAGCGAAGTTACTTGGCCGGCGTAAAAATGCAGTACGACTGCCTAACTGCGGACACTAGAGTTTTCATGAGTGATGGAGTGAAAAACATTATCGATATTAAGCCTGGAGAGTATGTGTACTCCCTAAATGAAACAACTGGTCTTTTGGAAAAACAAAAAGTGGTGGGAATTGCCAGTAAAGGAGAACGTAAAGTATTCAAAGTTGTTACGCAAGGTGGAAGAGAAATTAAAGTGACTGCAAATCATCCTTTTTGGCATCTTGCGTACGAAAAAAAAACAGGAAAAATTCGTGGAAAATATCATAAAGAATGGAAGTATCTCTCTGATCTTAAAGTTGGTGACTTAATTGCTTTGACTATAAATTTTCCCAATTACGGGAAGTCTTACTGTTTACCACAAATTTCAAAACAAAATACAAAAATAAAAAGTCATAACCAATTTGGTGAACATGAGCTAGATATTTCGAACTGGTACGCAAAAATTACTTTCCCTAAATATAGTGATGAAGATTTACTTTGGCTTCTTGGTTTTTATATTGGCGATGGATTTTTTGCGAGCAAAACTGCAAATGGACAACGTAAAGGAGTCGATTTAGCAATTCCTGATTTTGAAGTTGAGCTGCGTAATGAAACTGCAAGAGTTGTAAAAAAGTTGTTCAATTATGATTTGCTCGTAAGCCAAAAATACAAGGTTTCATTGAATTCTATTTTATTTGCCCAATTTTTCAGCAAACTAGGTTTGTCTGGGACAGCGCATACGAAAAGAATTCCGGAATGGATCTTTTCTTTGCCTCGTTCCCAAAAGCTTGCTTTTATTGGCGGATATTTTGACGCAGATGGAGGAGTGAGAGAAAATGAGAGACCATTAGCAATCACAAGTGTTTCTCATAAATTACTTGAGGATCTGCAGATGCTTGCTGTATCATGTGGTTTGCGGGTATCTCATGTTTGGCATTTTCAATCAGATTATTCCTATAAAGGGAAGACGAAAAAAAATCATGGTTATCGCTTAAACATTACTGGAGATATTAGGCAGGTCGATTCGAGAATAGAGAGGAAAAGAAAACGATTTAAAGATTCTCAATTAACTCGAAGCTTTAGTACTGCAAAAGGAACCGTTTTTCGCAAACACGTATCAGAACATATTGGGTTCGCCAAGATTCTTTCAGTCGAAGAGCTTGGAGATGAGCCTGTTTATGATATTGAAGTTGAGGGGTTTCATAACTTTGTTGCAAATGGTTTGGTAGTTCACAATTCCGAAGTTGTGTACGGTTCTCTCAAAAATACTTGGGCGAAAGATGGTGTGATTTTTTTGTCGATGGATGAAGGTTTGGCACAGTATCCTGATTTGATCAAAGAGTACTTTGGCAAGTTAATTCCCAGTGGCGACAATAAATTTGCTGCTTTGAATACGGCTGTTTGGTCTGGAGGGTCATTTTTATATGTGCCCAAAGGCATCGAAGTCAAAATGCCGTTGCAAACGTATTTTCGCATTAATGCTGCCAATGCAGGACAATTTGAAAGGACGCTGATTATCGTTGATGAAGGGGCGAAAGTACATTATGTGGAGGGGTGCTTTGTGCAAGGTACAAGCATCGTCACAAAAGATGGTGTGGTTAATATCGAAGATATTGAAAAAAACGATCAGGTTCTTACACATACAGGCGTATATAAAAATGTTTATCATACTCAAGTACGTCCTTATGCTGGAGACTTGTACACATTTACTGTAACGGGAAATCCTCATGAGAAAATCCAAACAACTGAAGAACATCCGTTTTTAATTGTAAAACGTCAACGTTTAAACGAGCGAAATACGAAATGGCAACCTAATTGGGTCAAAGCATGCGATGTGAGGAAAAATGATTATGCTTGTGTGCCGATTCAATTGAAAGGAAGCACGTCACTTGTTGCTGAATTTTCTGATGAGAAATATCTCTACGTCCCAATTAAAGATATTACAGTCAAAAAAGTAAAAGATTTACCAGTTTACAACTTTAGTGTCGAAGAAGATGAAAGTTACGTTGCTGGTGGTGTGGCAGTGCATAATTGCACCGCCCCATCTTTTTCCTCATCTTCTTTACACTCCGCTGTTGTTGAAATCTTCGTCAAAGCAGGGGCACGTTGTCAATACACTACTGTCCAAAATTGGTACAAAAATATTTACAATCTCGTCACAAAGCGCGCGCGTGTGGAAGCTGAAGGTGAAATGATTTGGACGGACTTCAATATGGGCAGTAAGCTTACGATGAAGTATCCTGGATTTATTCTCGCTGGCAAAGGTGCACGCGGCGAGACGCTTTCGATGGCTTTGGCAGGAGCAGGTCAACATCAAGATACAGGATCAAAAGCAATTCATTTGGCTCCACATACGAGTTCGACGATTATTTCGAAATCAATCAGTAAGAATGGCGGACGCACGAGCTATCGGGGTTTAGTAAGCGTGGCACCTCAAGCGACAAATAGCAAAAACACGGTCATTTGTGATGCACTTTTGCTCGATCCTCAATCACGCTCCGATACATATCCTGTTGATCGCATTTTAAATTCTCAGGTGCAGATTCAACACGAAGCAACGGTTTCCAAAATTGGTGAGGAGCAACTTTTCTACTTAATGAGTCGAGGTTTAACTGAAGAAATGGCGCGCAAAATGATCGTGAATGGCTTCATCGATGACGTGGTAAAGAAGTTACCACTCGAATATGCAGTGGAGATGAATCGACTCATCGATCACGAAATGGAAGGTTCTATCGGTTAATGTATTTATGAAAATATTTACAGTTGGCAAAGACGAACAAAAGCAGATTGAGATTAATGAATCGGGAAAATATACTGTCGAACTCAATGGAACTGGTGCACATGCCGATATTAATGGTGCTTTTTTAACACGCCAAAAAGAAAATGTAGAGATTGAACTCTATATTATTCACAGAGCTCCTCACACTTCGGCGCAAACAATGCTCAAAGGTGTCGCGCAAGACCACAGTTCAATTCGCTTTTTTGGCCGCATTGCCATTGAACCAAATTGTCCAAATACGCAGTCTTTTTTGGAAGAACGTATTTTACTTTTATCGGATAAAGCCAAAGCAGAGGCAGTTCCAGAACTTGAGATTCTTAGTGATGATGTGAAGTGTTCACATGCTGCGAGTATTAGTCGTATTCCCGAAGAGCACTTATTTTATTTGCAGAGTCGTGGTTTGAGTCAAAAAAATGCAGAAACGTTGGTAGTTGAAGGATTTTTGGATAGTTGAGAAATAACGCTCGTGTTGTTCATTTTTCATGTATAATCTGGCCAAATCTATTTCGATAAAGGAGATTTATGGTAGC
>PJMF01000025.1 GCA_003173865.1 Minisyncoccota bacterium | reverse complement strand
TTTGAAAACGTTCGTCGATCTTGGCGTATAGGATTGTCGATCTTGCTGGTGTTCCAGTTTATTGCATTCACTCGGTTACATCCTGCAGATTACTTTCATCATGACATCATTGACTACAACTTTTTCTCTCAAAGTACTAGCACTTTAAATGAAAATCGCGCGACTACTTTTACATTTGAAAATGTTCAAGATTGGCATCCAGCTCCGAAAGTGATGGAAAATGGTTCTACAGTAGACGTTCACGTCGAAGACTGGCGAGGCTCACGCCGCAGTTATACTATCTCAAGCCTTGCCCCAATGACTATCACTGAACCTACGATGAATTTTCCGGGATGGCAAACACATTACAAATTACTAGACGAAAAAAACTGGCACGTAGCGTCTTATGTTGATTCTTCAATTATTGGTGGACGAATTGCGTACCAATTGCCAGCAGGTCATTTTGTAGTTCATACTCAATTTACCCAACATACATTGCCCAGGTTAATTGGGAATAGTGTGAGTATTTTTGCAGGAGTTTTAATACTGATGTATGCATCGAAAACTAAAAATGAACATTCCTAGACGACAGCTTTTTTTACTCGTTTTATTTTTTTTCCTATGGAGAGTAGTTTTATTTGCGTGGGGAAACTACGCTGATCATTTCTTACCATATGCGCCGACATTTCCATACGCTGATGATGTCCTCGTTCGAACGCACATGCCTCGTTGGTTGTATAGTTGGGCAAATTTTGACGGAGTGCATTACTTACTTATTGCTGACTATGGATACAAAGGAATTGGTCTCGTCCAAGCATTTTTTCCCCTCTATCCGTTTGTCATATTGCATACGTTTCGAGTCATTTTTGATGGACAGTTGAATGTCTTCCTTTTTGGTTTATTGATAAGTAATTTTTTTGGATTAAGTTTTTTAATTACTTTATTTGGATTTGTGAAAGAGAAGATTAATACACAAACTGCGTGGTGCTGTGTATGGGTGTTCTTTTTGTGGCCAACGTCGTTTTTTTTGGGTGCAGAATATACAGAATCACTCTTTCTTTTTTTAGTAATTGTGGCATTTTGGTCTGCAGAGAAAAAATGCTGGTGGATGGCTGGAGTTGCAACTGCTTTAGCGAGCTCAAGCCGCGTAGTAGGTATATTTCTTATTCCTGCTTTACTGATTGAACTTTGGCAGCAGCAACGTTTTTCGAGAAATTTTGGAAGTATGATTAAGCATCATTGGCCAGAACTTTTTTGGATTGGTTTCGGTTCACTCGGTCTCCTCTCTTACATGACTTTTTTGCAACTGAGCGAGTTTCACGATCCGTTGTACTTTGCTCACGTTCAAAAAGAGTTTGGTGCTGGCCGCCAAGAACAACTTGTTTTTTATCCGCAGGTTGTATGGCGGGCTTTGCATATTCTTTTCACTGCACGACCATTTGATTGGCGCTATTTTGCATATGTTCAAGAATTTTTTACTGGGACAGTTTTGCTAGTTTTATTATTGATGAGTAAGCTCAGCAAACATGTTCGTTGGTCTTACATGTTTTTTGCATTAGCGGCTTTTTTCTTACCCACGCTTACAGGCACATTTTCGAGCATGCCTCGATATTTTCTGGCATGCTTCTGCACGTTTATCTTTTTAGCCGAGTACTTGCAGAAAGTTCGCGTAGCCAAATATATTTGGCTACTTATTTCATTTATTTTTTTACTGATTAATACGCTGCTCTTTATTCAAGGACACTGGGTGGCCTAACGAGACTTGATATAACCGGAGAGGTTGCGAAGTCTTTCTATTAAAATTTGTGGTGCATATCTCAGCCAGTGCACTAAGCTAAAGTTTTTTAGCATGACGAGCCACCAATTTTTCATGTCAAGCCAAGCCTTTTTGCGTGACATTTTTTGAGAAGTTTGCTGACCTTTATGCGTAACTTCAGTTGCATTGGTCGCAATGTTTAAAAAGCCTGCGGATGTAAACCGCAAGCCGAGATCAATATCTTCCAAGTAAGATCCAAATCTTTCATCAAAGAGGCCCACGTGTTCGAGAGCATCTCGCGCAAAAAGGACGCAAGCTCCATTAAATGCCTGGGAAATAAAATAGTCTGTACTCTGCGTATTGATTACTGCTCTACCATTATTAGCCACATTGATGCCACATGACTCAATTTGTCCATTCATTTTTTTAATTACCGGCGAAACACTGGCAACGCTTTCTTTAAAAAAGGGGAGTAATTGATGAATAAAGTTTTCATTTAAGATCGTGTCATCATTCACCGTTCCGACATATCGACCCGTTGCCCTGCGCAGTCCAGTGTTGACAGTCGCTGCAAAACCTTTGTTTTTTTCTTCAAAAATAAAGATCACTTCGGGATACTGTTTTTTTAATTGAAAGTACTGTCGAGCAGAGGTGACCACAATAAGTTGCGTATGTGAAAAATCAAAAAAATGATAATTCACTCGTAAAAATTCCTCAAGAATATCTTGATTTACATTTGGAACTACAATACTCGCAGTAATACGAGGATCTTCGGGTAGCAGTGTATGGTTGGTAAAATGACGTTTGACAGCCTGAAGTATGACATTTGCAAGAAAAGAAAAATGTTTTTTCCCATACATCTCCATTGATATAAAAAAGATGTTCCTTTTTTTACTCTTTGTTATCTTTTGGAAAGACTGAGCACCCAGATGCTTGGTCTTTATTGTGCTGATTGAACGGAATTGTAAAGATCTTTCTAGTAATTGTTTACTTAAGTCAGAGTCTTCAAACCAGAGAAAAAATCGTTCATCCCATCCCCCAAGATTTTCCAAGACCTTTTTCTTGATAAGCAAATGACCACCAACTAAAGTTTTCGGCTGAAGGGATTCTGTTGAAAATACTCGATGAAGGGGAGTAAATTCAATAAGCAAACTCAACAACGTGGGAACTGGTTTTTGGTAGTTTGGTGAGGAATCATGGGGTGAACACGCAGTGAGGTGCTCTTTTTCAGCAACTTTAAGTAATTCGGTAATTTGCTCTTCTTCGAAAAAAGTATCGGGGTTCAAGAAAAGTAACCACTCGCCGTGTGCATTTAAAAAGCCTTGATTTGCAGCAAAAGCAAAACCTTCATTACGTTTTAACTTTATAAAGCGAAGGTTCTTCCACTCTTCTACTAAAGGTGCTAATGATGTTCCTGAAGCATTATCCACCACAATGACTTCGGCAGTTCCTAAAGATGAGAACGACATCAATTGGGCAAGTTGTTCTCGCAAAAGCTCTGGCGTATTCCAGTGAATGATAATAATACTCAAACTACTTTGTTCCATACGAAAAAACCTTTTTTGCAAAGATGAGATTAATCACGAGGCCCGTAACTTCAGTTGTCAACATGGTCCATGCCGCCGCTGTAATTCCAAAACGAGGCACAAGATAAATATTAAGTAATAGATTTAGTAAGGTATTAAGGACGCCAAACGGCAAGAATTTGCGCACAAGCGTGGAGCTTTGAACGACGGTACTTAGCGGCGCATTGATAAAAAAGAAAAAAATAACAGCTGCAAAAATCTTCACAAGAGGAGCAGATGCAAAATATGACGGTCCAAAGAGACCAACAGTTAATGTATCAGCAAGCAGATACGTCACTATGGCAACAAAAAAGCCTACAAGAGCGTTAATCGCAACCAGTTGCACAACGTACTTTTGCGTTAAACTATTTTTCTTTGCTGCCATTGGGAATAAATTTTGTGCTACGGCAGAAGGAAGTAAACTCAAACTTTCTAAGTATCTATACGCAACTCCATAAATTCCTTGATCGATATTTCCTTTTGTGTATTGAATTACTAAAGAATCCCCACGAGCATAGAGAAAAGAAGTAACAATCAAAAATGCGTATGCTGATGACTCAGAAAACGTTTTTTGAATATGAGAAAATGAAAAATGCCATTTATTAAGTGTTTTCCAGGGAAAAAGAAGTATTAAACTTAATACAGAACTTCCTAATAAAAGGAATGTTGCTACTTCTAAAGTAAACATATTTCTAAAAATAAAGTACCCAATGCCGACAATAAACATCTTTAGAGGAATTTTGTAAGCAACTTTCCAAGACTCTCCTTTCTCAAGATAATAACCATCAATAATAGATAAAAATGCTTCAGGAATTAAACTTGCCAGAAAGATTACTGTAATTACAGGGGAAAATGTGCGTGTATAAAGAAAAAATGGGCCAATACACAACAAAGAAATAACTAAGGAAACGCTGCGATTACTCACAACTTGCTGAAAAGTTTTTACTTCTTGATTTGGTTTAACGTGTTTCTGGTACCATTGATTAAGACCAAAATCTGCAATGACCGTGACTATCGTTTGTAAGGTAACAAAAAAAGTGAAGGCGCCAAATTTATCGACATGGAGTGCTCTCGCCAGCAATATAAAGACACCTAAACTAAGTAACTTACCAATGAGTGACCCCACAAAAAAAGAAGTTGAGCGTTTAAATAGAGTGACTAACACGTTAGTTTATTCCCCAGCTATAGAGCGTTGCTGGCCAAATCGAAAAAGGATTGTCATCAAGTGGATAGTGATTTACAAAAAGTTCTTTTTTTAGATTTTTTTCTGCATAATCCATGACATCTTTAGGCAGTGACGCATCGTCTATCCACAGAAAGCCTTTGGGATATTTTTTCATCACTCGCTGAAGGTCC
This sequence comes from Minisyncoccota bacterium, assembly GCA_003173865.1. Classification (GTDB taxonomy): domain Bacteria; phylum Patescibacteriota; class Microgenomatia; order UBA1400; family PJMF01; genus PJMF01. The sequence continues at coordinate 44,967 of PJMF01000025.1, read as the reverse complement.
GATAACTCGCTCACGAATCGTACACCCCCAGTTTTGGGTAAGTATTTTTCACCATCCGGATAAGTAGCAAAAAGTGTCCTCATTTCCAAGCCATTGACTAAACCAGGTGCAAAAGCCCAATGGTATTCATAAAGAGGCTGAAACTCCGAGCCAAGATACCAACGAGCTCTGTCGGGCCATGTATCGATCACCACGGTTTGTCCTTGTTGAAGATCTCCCTTTTGCTTGATAAGGTTGTAGACTTCATCATAATCAACTAAAGCAATATCTCGTTGGTCATGATTTACAGAATAAAAAGAGTGCGGCTTAAGCACGAATTTATCGCCGTTGATGACTACAGCAAAAGTCAATAAAAGAGGGAGCAATAAATATAACTTTCTTTTTTGAGGCAACTCCTTCAAGAGAACATCAGATAAAACTCCAAAAGCATAGGCTACACCAATGAAAAGGAGCGGGAAAAGAGAAAGCATGTATCGACTGGTATAGGGATTAAATAAAAAGACAAAAAAGAATAAATAAAACATAAAGTAGAGAAAGAACAAACTCGCTGCAATATGTTTACGTAAAAAGGCCACTACCCAACCAAAAAGTCCCAGAAAGAGGACTAAGCCATACTGTCGCCATAAAAGAGAGTGGTAGTACCAAAAGTTATTATTCAGCCCATGCTGCGAGAGAAAAACAAATGTTCCGTTCATTTGTTTCACTGTCCCTGTCACCACGACGATTACTCCTACCAAAAAAATAAATAACCAACTCAATGGATTTTTGATTGCTTTCAAAAAGTTTCTGCGATAAAAATACGCCAGGTGAGTCATAATTGCGCCAAGGAGCACAAAGTAGATCACGTGTGTTAAAAAGCCAAATATGGCAGTCACTCCTAACAAGATGCACAACATGAAAATATGTTTTTTCTTTTTTGTTTTCAGTAACTGAAAATAAAGTAAAAGCGTGAGTAAAAGAAAATCCTGTTGGAGTACGTACCCTCGAGCTTGCCTAGACCAAGTAATTTCGGCGTAGGATAATAACGTTAAAATACTTGCTGCGTAGCTAATCCTTTTATCTTTAAATTGTTGTTGAGTCAATAACCACACCAGAACAGGTACGAGCGCTCCAATAAAGACTGAAGGCAAGCGAGCTGTTGTCGTTGAAGCCCCAAAAAACTTAAAGAAAAAAGCAATAATGAAGTAAGTTGTAATGTTCTCGTGTTCAAAGTAACTCTCTTGTTGGGTGAAAACTCGCGGCCCATACTTAAGAATCAAGTTAGCCTGTCCACTACTCGAGAACTCGTCCACCCAAAATGGTGTATTTAGATGGGGTAATCTATATATAAGTGCGACACAAAAAATGACAAATAAAGCAAAATAATGAATCTTTTTCACCTTCTTATAGTAGCATTTTTTTATTCATTATTGTAAGTAAAGCGAACAGTATTGCTTTCTTTTCCATCATTGCTGGTGATCTGTAAATTGCCTGATTTTGAGTTAGCAGGGTTAGTCATAAAAATGATTTCATCATCTGTCCACTTCAAAACTCGATGAGGGACACCACTAAGTATTACTCTAGAGTCTTTATACTGGGCTTCGCCGAAGTGATGACCATAAATTCTAATTTCTCGCCATAACGACGCTTCTGATGGCGTAATGGCGGTAATCGTAGGTGTGGTATTCATTAAGTGTGTGGTTGCTTGAAAAATTGACGTTTGAACAATGGTAAATGAAAAGAAAAGTAATAAAAGAAATGGTTTTTTGTAATGCGACTTTCTCATATGTATCCCGAGTAATACGAAAATAACAATAAACACTATCTGGTAAATAAACGTATGTATAAAAAAAGCAAGATAAGGATTAAACAAGAAATAACTTGTGTAAAACTTTATTTCTCTTGAAAACTCAATAAATGGCAAAATAATAAAAGTAGAAAGAAGTAAACGAAAAATAGTTTCAATCACTTTCAATACAGTCATCTTTAAAATTGCCCAAAACATCGATCTCAGCATCTTAATTAAAAGCTGATTACCTCTAATTACTCTATGGGTTGCGTCACGAACAAAACCAAGTATGTTTAACAAAATGACGAGTCCAAAAATAGTGAGGCTTTTTTGCACTCGAAGCACAATGTTGTGATGAATGCCTTTTTGCAAGAGTTTAATTTTGTGATTGTTAAAAACAATAAAGTAATTGGTTGAAATAAGATTTATTCTCTGGAAAAATCTCAAAGAGGTTTCCGAAGAAATCAGCATTGTATGAATAATAAATAATACACAGTCACGAAAATCACTCAAAATCATCTTTACTGTCGCTCTAAAATCATTGAGATGTGAAAGATCCGAAATAAGCTCACATATTTTAATCAATAATCCAGCGACGAGAAAGATATAGAGGAGAACTATAACTCTATCTGCAATCAAATTTGGCGGAGCTCCAAAGTAATAAAAAATCGGCACCAATAAAAATAAAAATGACACCGGAAATATAAATGTAAAGTTACTTTTACTACGATATCCATTTAGCGCAACGACCCAAGTAAAAACAAGAAAAAAGGAGTTAACAATAGAATGATCTTGTGTGATAAAGACATATACTCCTAACACCGTAATACAAAATGCAAGAAATCTATATTTACGACAAACGACATGTAATTGATGAAAGTTTTTTTTTGATATTTTCTTGATTTTGAAGAATTGTTGAAACAAACGAGTGTCAAATTTACATACGAAGTTAGTGACTAATCCGATGACAACAATAAGTAAAATCAACACTTTGAAGATTAGACTCACTTTGTCTAACAAAAAGTAGGGCCAGTATGATATTTGTAAAACCACTTGGTTTGGTAGTTGCTCAGAGAGCACCGAGGACTTCCACCCCGAACCCAAGATGTTGAGAAATACTTCTTCCTGAGTTAAGGAAAAATGATTCAGCGTTACTTTGAATAAAGTGGCGGATTGTTTTTTTATTTCTATTTTTGGTTGATCCTCGGGAGCAACCCCAACCTTGGTGGCATACACTTGAATTTTAGCTTTGCTATCATGTAGCTGTGGTATTGGGTACACATCACTGGGCGAGTGAAGATACACCATCGTGGGGGGTTGAAGTGGAGTAAACTCCGCACTACCGGTCGAAATGAAGACATCAATTTTGTACTTTCCGTACTCTCTTTGCAAAATGATGTTGTTTTTTTCAGTTGGAGAAAGAGGAAGACTAGTATAAAAGTGAGGAAGTAAACCACTTGCATTTTGATATTGTTGAAATCGATCAAAATTTGGTGGAGTAGGATTCCAGTGTTGTAAAACAAAAACACTACACAGCCAACCGGTAACTACTACACCCACTAAAAACAAAAAAAGTACATTAATTTTTTTCATGTCTTCAACGCTCTATCAAAAACGCTATTCCAGTCGAACTCCTTTGCAAAATTGACGGCATTTTTTCTCATTTCAGAGTGTTGCCGTGGATTACTTAAAAGTGTACAGACGGCAGTTGCTAGATCATCTTTGTTATACGCTATAACTTTACCACAATGGTGGGATGCGAGATCTTTTGCAATGTGCGTTAAAGAAGTTGTCAACACAGGGAGACCTGCAGCTAAGTATGTTTTTATCTTCGAAGGGTCAGCGTAGTAAGACCATTTATCGAGTTTTTCACTATACATTGCCATTGCCAACCCACAACTTGACAGAATTTCTTCAACTTCCTGATGAGTTTCTTTGTATCCCAAAAACTCAACATACTTAGAAAGCTTAAGCTTTTTTACTTTTTGTTTGAGGGTGGCTTCATAGTTACCAATACCAATAATTTTAAATTTTATGTCTGGAATTTTGGCGACGATTTGGGGCAGAGCGTCTAAGACCAGTTGAACTCCCTGATGCTCAGCTAAACCGCCTGCATACACGATCACATGTTTTTCAATTTCTGAAAACTTTTTTCGTGCAATACGATCAAACCAAATGCCAATCGGGACGGTGATCTGTTTGTTATAAACAGACTGCAATAAACCTCTTACTTTTTCGCGACCTTCAGCAATTCGAGGAGAAACATTCCAAGTACTATCCGCATGTGTCAAACATACTTGATCTAAATAGTGATAAACATCATTCAGCAATGTATTTTGAAAACGAACTGGAACAAAGTCAATTGTGTAGTAAATGACTTTTTTCACTTTCCCTATTTTCCGTAACAAAATTGCCGCAATCGTATTCAAATTATCTAAAGATACAATAAGATCCCATTTTCTTCCGGTAAGGATCACCCAATATAAGGTAAGAAGAGTATCTTTTAAGTACTGAAGAATACTCGGTAAATATACTTGTGGTAAACTGCCTTGCTTAATTATTTTTCCTTTATGGTACAGTGAAAAAAATGCGCCGGGTCGATCTTTTTGATAAAAAAGGGGATGCGCAATAAAAAGCAAGTTCTCAACTTTTTTGTGGAGAAAATATTCTTCTAGATCCCTTACCGGAACCGTCGTATACAAATGAGATAAAATAATAACATTTTTTGTCACTACAGCTTTCTAAAATGGAAAAGTCCACAGGAAAAATCGCTCTTCACAAAGTCTTTTGGTTTAGCCTTCTCGACGAAATTATTATTATCATCCACGGCACTAAAATCAATTAATTTACACCCTTTGAAAAGCTTTACGATATAGAGAGGATTAAAAACGCGATGTGCGTTAAATTCTAAACGCTGTTTTCCAATGGGTGTCCCAAAATAAATATTGCCTCCTTTTTTGGTCACTCGAACAAGCTCTTTAATTGCCTTTTGGTAACCCAGCGGATCGATGGGATCACCGTATCTTCCTAAACCAAAATGCTCGAAAACATGCAGTGTCGAGATTGATTGAATACTGTTTGACTTGATGTTTGACATGTTCATGCAATCTGCCTGGATAAACTCAAGATTTTTAATCTTGTAACTCAGCGGTCGAATATCCAACATAATCACTTTACAAAAAACTAAACAATGCGAGATAAAACTATCAACTCGACTTCCGATGTCATAATGAACCTTTACTTTTGACCGATATACTTTCTGGGCAGCCCAAAGATCTTGATAAAAGTAATGACGAGGTACTTCACCTGCCTTATCGTAGCGATCAAAGTACATGGGATACGTTTGAAAGAACTTCAGGGGAAAAGGACTTTTGAGTTTCTGATCCATTTTTTTATACGTCCCATAGTCACGCATATATGCAAAAATACCACGAAAAAAATGAAAACCCGTGAAGATATGAGCTAACGGGAGTAGAAATGGAAAAAGACCATTTATTTGCAAAAAAATAAATCTAAATCTTTTCATCAACTTTCTTTCTGGCGGGCTTAAAGTAAAAAATAATGATGATACAGATACAACCAAACGTAACAAGTGAGCTAATCAAATCTCCTAGATAATATCTCGCTTGGGGCGCAAAAAAAATAGTTACTTCAGTTCCTACTTGTGGGTCTACACTCCAAGAATTTTGATACTCGTGAAACAACAGGTGTGTGTCCTCAAAAATGGGTGGGTTTTTCAAAAAAGATAAATCAGATGCAGAACTTAAATTACCCTTATATATTTTCCACTTTTCAGAATAAGGAGAATTGAAAACAATTGTTTTTTGAGAATGAATATCATTAAGATGAAGAATATATTTCTGGGCAGAAACCTGATCATAAGGAAGAGGTTGATGATCTTCGGCAGTAAAGAAAAGTGGCTCAGGATGACGATTTTTCTCGACAACTGATTTAATTTGGTAGACGCTAATATCTTTAGACAGGTCAAGAGCTGATATAAATCCTTGATCAGCACTGGATGTATAGTGACCCACATACTGAAGGCGCGGATCCTGCTTAAATCGAGCATTAATCTGATCAGAGTTATAAATATGCTTGTTGTAGAGAACAATTGTATCGACTCCATACTGTGTCAAAAAATCGATCGTCTGAGGATTATTGATATCTTCCACTTTATTTCGATAATTCACAAGCAATTGTGAAAAAGGGCTGACACCGCTCGCCAATGGTTTATTATGAATAATTTGTCCAAGTAATTGATACGTACCTGGAAACCCGACATCTCCAGCTCCAAGTACCATCGGATAAGGAGCGATCGCATGAATATTAGGATTATCCTTCAGTGGTTGATATAACTTCGCTACTTCTGAAAAATCACTTGTTTTATCCCAGGTTGCGTCGTCTACTTGCGCAAGAAGTAAGATTAAAAAAATAATCAGCAAAAAAATTGCACCAAATACTCTAAATGAATGTTTTTTCATCGCTTCGAAGCGGAAGTACTTCGCCAAAGTGAAGGTAATAAGTAAGTTCAAAAAAAGAAATGCGAACATGTTTAAACGAGCCACACCGCGAAACATCCCAAAAAACTGGAAGTAAAGAATGTTGAGCCAAAATAAATCAGGAATATATGCTGAAAGCGCAATCGCTAAGAGATAACAACCAAACAGTAACAAATACAATCGATTTTTACGTACTGAAGTGATTCCGAGGTAGGCGATGGTCGGCAAAATAAGAGCTAAGAATTGTGCAACTTGGCCAAAAGTGCGAATCAGCCACGCATTGGGTTGTAAAGTAAAGTAATAAGAAAGTGGCAAAAGTTCATTTCGTGGCTGGGAATTTCGTCCTGTTTGAATGAGCTGCATGTGATCAAACATGTAGAGATTTCCAACTACAAAATTAAAATTTGTGAGAAAAGTAATTAAGAAGAGCCAAAAGTAGTAAGTAAAAAGTGTTCTTAATGTCTCAACGAAACTTGCTTTTTTATAAAAAAGGAGAATGAGACTAGAAAAAATTCCCGAAAAGAAAGCATAGTATGCATCGGCTTGAAATGTGATACTAAACATTAGTACTGATAAGGTTAATGAGAAAGTATTTTTGCGATCCAGAAAGTAAAAAAGCGACAAGAAATAAAACGGCACAAACTCCAAGTGATTAATCGACATCTCTCCACGGCCCAGAAATATCAAGTAAAAACAAAATCCATACATCAGTCCACCCAAGAAGCTCACTGCTTTATTCTTCGTGTGGTAGTACGTTAACAAAGCCGCTCCCAAAGCCGAAAAAGGATGCACCAGCAATGTAGAAAGATTGGTAATAAGAATTAAGTTTTGCCATGAAAAACCTAAAACATTTTTTAAAATAAACGCTTGAACGCTATAAATAAGATTAACTACTGGTGAAAAAGCAATATCATATCCAAATGGATAAGCAGTTAAGTTGACCAAATCGTATACCAACTTGTGTTGATCTTTAAACACCAAAAACCACTGATACCATAACCCGCCATCTGTATCTACATCGGGCATCGCGTACCGTGTATTGAGGTAGGGAACACGATGACGAAAAATAAACGCAGTAAGCAATACATAGATGAAAAAGATTCCCATCCAAAAAGAAACATGTCTCAATTTTCTCTTCATACTCGGCTGACCACCTTTGATTCGTCGTAACTTTTAAGTTGGAGCGTCACTCCACACACTTTAAGTGCCAGGTGATATACAATCAAGTTAGCAGTATAGATAATGAGGGGAACATGTACAAAGTAGCGCATATCTTTACGCGTAACAACTAAATACACTGCGTCGAGTGTTGGCAAAATTAAACTATAGGCATATGGTAAAAACAAAAATTTTTTTAATTTCATCGAAAAAGGTAGAAACTTTTCGCGACCACCAAACCCTGACATCCCCATGTCTTTGGTGTGATAAATGTTGTTTTTCACTCGCCACTTTATTTTATTAAAATACTTTTTAAGTGTATCTGAAGAGTAGTGAAGGAGTGCATCGTTTTTGGTCATACCGAGTTGCGATGAACGAAATTGAAGAAGATAAAAAAAGTGGGGAATTAACTCAGGTTTACTCAACGTCTCAGGAAAATTTTTCTTCATGTAGTGAGCGTCAACAATACTTCCTGCAGCACACAGTTCGATAATTGGTAAAACACTCACTTTTTGAAAGTCAAAAACAGCATAATCTTTATTTTCTCTGACACAAGGATATCTTTTTTTCATTTCTTGAAAAAAGAAACGATCGTCTTTTGATAAGCGATAAATAAAAAAAGAAAATGGGTCACCGAACTCATTAATAAAATTATTAATAAATGCACAACCTTTGGGATTTTTATATCCACTGCCAATGACTGCCTTCACTTGAGGTTGGTCATCGAAAACTTTTAGTTTTTTTTCCAAACTTAATTTGTTTTCTATCACTTCGTCGTGATCTAAGTAAAGTAAGTACTGTCCCTTTGCCTCGTGATAACCTAAAAATTTAGCGTAAACAGGCTCAGTCCGTGGATTATCAATCCAGCGGCAGTGATATTTTTTTGCGAGTTCACGAGTATTGTCTGTGGAGCCACCATCAACAATTAAGACTTCTAGTTGGTCAGCAGGTAAGGTTTGTTTACGAACCGATTCAAGAACTTTCGGCAAAATCTTACCTGATTGAAAAGTAGCAATCACTATCGTGAGACGAGGAAGAACTCTTGTGTTCATTTTTGTTTCTTCTCAAAAAAAGTGTGAATCGATTTAATCACATGATCTATTTCTTGCGTAGTCAGATCGTAAAATAAAGGCAAACGAGTCAAACGATCGGAAATATCATTCGTGACTTTCATACTGCCATGTTTTCTTCCATACTTCTTGCCAGCCGGAGATGAGTGAAGTGGAATGTAGTGAAACACCGACAAAATATTCTTTTTTTGCAAAAATTCGAGAAGCTCAGTTCTTACTTTCAGGTTTTTTACTAAAATGTAGTACATATGAGCATTATGCTCACAGGTTTCTGGAATAATAGGCCGGCGCAAAAAACCTCTTTCTTCCAGCTCAGCAAACGCTTTATGATATTTGCGCCAGATCCTGATTCTTTTTTTGGTAATTTCAGCGGCCTTTTCTAGTTGTGCCATCAAAAAAGCCCCAATAACTTCCCCTGGAAGATACGATGAGCCAATATCCACCCATGTATATTTATCTACTTGCCCTCGAAAAAATTTGCTTCGGTTGGTTCCTTTTTCTCGAATAATTTCAGCACGTTCGACAAATTTTGGATCATTCACTAAAATAGCGCCACCCTCACCAGAAATTACATTTTTTGTCTCATGAAAACTATATGCACCCATCTCACCAATCGTGCCTAAATTTTTGCCTTTATATTTAGAAAAAACTCCTTGTGCAGCGTCTTCTAAAACGAGAAGATTATGTCTTCGTGCAATTTTCTTGATCGTGTCCATCTCACAAGCAACACCCGCATAATGCACCGGAACAATTGCTTTGGTTTTGCGAGTAATTGCTCCTTCAATCAACTTTTCATCCAGATTTAAAGTATCGGGACGAATATCTACAAAGACTGGAATAGCGCCACGCAGAACAAACGCATTTGCGGTTGAAACAAACGTAAATGACGGCATGATGACTTCATCACCTTTTTTGACATTTGCAAGAATTGCCATCATTTCCAATGCACCCGTACACGAGTGAGTTAAAAGCGCCTTCTTTGTCTTCATTCTTTTTTCTAACCATGAGTGACACTTTTTGGTGTAGAAACCATCTCCAGAAAGTCGGCCCAAAGCATGAGCGTTACTAATGTACCCCATTTCTTTATCAGTTAAGTGAGGCTTATTGAAGGGAATGTTCATATTTTGATCATATCACTCATCTTCATAACCAAAAATGGTAAACGTTTTGCACACTTTCTACAATGAGACCAATATGTTCATAAAATCGACATGCAACTTGGTTTTTCTTTTGAGTCACCACCTGAATGTGAGAACAGTTCCATTCTTGCGCCTTGGCAATGGCCGAGCGAAACAAAGATGTCCCAATTTTTTTGCCACGAAAATGTTGGTCAACTGCAAAAATGCCAATGTCAGCACGTTCATTTTTAATTCTAAGTGTAAGCATTCCTGCTTCTACCTCATCTGTTACACAAACCAAAACTTCATCGGCAATTTGCCCCGTAAGTGATTTGTTTAGCCACTCTGTATAGAGTCTTTCAAACTCACGATGAGTAAAATGTTTGTCATTTTTAAAACGAGAGAACTCTCCACTTTGAAACGCGAGCGAGGTCAATTGTTGATTAGGTGCGTGATGAAGATAGGAAACAATTCTTGCGGGCCTTCCGATCATTTCAGGCGTATTTTGTAAATTTCCTACGTACGTTGTTTTTTCATCTGCAAGCAAACCATCGTATTGCACGATAATGTCACTTGAAATGGCATTTGTTGAAGCACTATTCCAATAAACTACTTTCACTGCTTGAGCACGCAGCTCATCTAAAATAATTCGTAATCTCTCATCAGTCATGTACGGGTCAAGAATGCGCGCAACTTTATACCCAAAAAAGGCTGTGTCCCAATCGAGTAGTTGATACACTTTGTCACTCATATATTTAAAAATTCTTCAACCATGCATGAACTGAAGTTACTTCATTTTCTGGCACTATATTTGCCGCGTGCAGCTTTTTATACGCATTCAGCAAATTAACTTTTAAAGTTGCCTGTGCTTTGATTGAGCTTTGAACAACTTCAATCACTTTTTCTGGATAGAGATAACAAGGAATTTCAGATTCGAAGTCCTTCAAGTAATCATGTGGATTTCTTTTTTGAATAGCTGTAGCATGACCAAAGCCCAAGCGTGCACCTTCATTCCAAAGCAACGGTTGTGCAATTAAACCACGCAAAATGTCGGTAAACCGAAAAGTGACAAAAACGGGTAAGTACAGAAGCGGAAAAAATTCCTTGCTAAAAAAAGTATTCTGTGAATTGAATGGAGAAGGTGTGCCTTTTTCGAGTACCAGCGGTGGGCGCTTTTTGAAGTAAATTGGGGTGTTATTTGTTAAACGATAAATTGCATCAACGTCTGGATCTTCATCAGCTAAAAACTGCCATACGCCAACTTTTTGCTTTTTTTGCATTTCCTTTATTTTTTCTTGTTCTAGTACTCGATTCAGTGGATAACCTCGTGGCCAAACATGTTTTTTCGTGAAGTACTTATAAATGTTAATGAATCCTGATGACTTGAGTGTCGTGAAGTTTCCTTCAAACTTGATTGATTTTGCCCAATCTTTGTATGGGATATTATCGTCATCTGTGTCGGCAATAATATCTGCACCGTGTAGCATGGCATAAAGATATCCAACATTTTTTCGACCATAACTTTTCCACGGGAGTTGATCAATACCGTGAAAGTCCAGCTTTTGCTGATCTGAAGGTGATAAATAAGTAACACCAGGATGTTTCCAACCAGGAGGTGTTTTTTGGTCTCCTACAACAATCAACTGCCAATCTTCTAACTTGGCAAAATCTTTCACAGCTTGTGTGGGTGCAAAAATTGAGGTGATGACAATAAACTTCTTCATAGCTTCTCCAAGTAGTTTTTCACAAACTTTTCGGTGGTGTAGTTGTTTTTGGCGCGGCGATACGCTCTTTCAATAATCGGTTCATACTTTTTATAATTCGCTAAGATTTCCTTAATTTTTTCTTCCAACTTACCTTCTTCAAAGTAAACAAACTCTTTTCCAGGTTCGAAATAGCGTTCAATAATGTTGAAGGGATCTTTTTTACAAAGAATGAGTGATCTGCCAAAGGCAGCTTCAAAAACGCGAGACTTCAATTGGGGAACGACAATGGGCTCAAATGGATAAAGTTTCCAAGGTGTATACCAGGAAGGAATGAGCTTAAAAGCCTTGTTTTTTTGAAAATCAGCAATTCTCCAAATATTAAAAAGTTGCCATAGTTTTGGATAGAGTAGGTTCTGCACGAGTGTAATCTTTGTTTGGGAAATCAGTTTCATTTTTTCTTCATACGACACACTTTGATTTGTGACTAAAGGATGTTTTGAGTTAGAGGCAAAGCGATAATTAAAACGACTGATAATTTTGAGATCCCGGAAAAGTTGCTTCGATACGATGTGACCTGTGTAGATAATGTCGTACTTCTTTTTTGTTTTTATAGGAATGAATTCCTCATTAAAAGGAAAAAAGAAAGGAACTCTTTTCTGAACACGATGTTTTTTATTGAGCCATTCTGCCGTGTATGGGCAAAGCGTAAATATTTTATAGAAATCTCCATCATAAGAGTCCGGATTGTCACCAATAAAAAATTTATTTGGTTCTTCGAACTCAAGTCGGACAATTTTTTTCTTCAGAATTTTCTTTAGTTCTTTATCGGAAAAAGCAAACTGCTTCCATAGCGTCGCTTGTTCAAACGCCCCCTCAATTAAAACAAAATCTCCACACTGCTTTGCAAAACGTTGAAAGTTAAAGTACTTTGTGGGATCTTGTTTATATCCCGAGCTACTACGATTAATGACGCGCATATTATCCTTTAACTAAGTTGTCTACAATTATTTTGCTTGGGCTCACTTTTGATCGCACTTTTGGTCGATTATATTTTTTGTAGTTCTTCATAAAGTCATGAATCACTTGTAGTTCATTTTTACTTAAAACCACATTTTGATTTAGTCCTTCAATCCGTTCGGTATTTTGTCTGAGCAAAAGACACGGTTTACCTAAATAATATGCTTCTTCTTGATTACTCCCGCCATCAGTAATTAGACACTCTGCTCCTTCTAAAAGCTGCATCATCTCCACATACGGAAGCCGGGGAGTGGTGATAATACTTGGTTGCTTTTCTACCATGTGCAGAAGTTGTTTTTTTTCCAGTGTCACGCGTGTCAGTTCATGCAGAATGAAAACACACGTGATTTTTTTAGAAAATTGAATCACTTCTCCAAGTAGAAACTCAATTATGGTTGGATTGAGTAGGTTTTCTTGTCGATGACAGACAAAAACAAAGTACTTGCGCCGAGCTAATTTTTTGAGCAACGGGGAAGGTACCTTCTGTTTGACGGCCAAATTCAAACTATCTAATAACGTATTTTGAAAAGTATTTATTTTTTTGCCTCTTCTTCTTTTGAGATTATTAACTGACCATTTATTGGGACAAAAGTGAAGTGTCGCCATCCGCGAAACAAGAACTCGATCAATTTCTTCTGGGAATGGATGCAAAAAATTAAACGAACGTAGTCCAGCTTCCAAGTGAACTACCGTACATCCATAAAGCTTACCGATGATCGCTCCCATCACCGAAGAAACGGTATCTCCGTGCACAATCATGATTTTTTCAAGATGGCGATCGGCTGCCAAGTCACTTCTTAACTTAAGAGTGGCAAACAAAAGCGTTTTGAGAAACCAGGAAAAGAGACCGAAGACGGACTGATGAATCGAATCATCGTGCAACACGATATCAATTTTTTTTATTTTGAGAATCTTGAGTAACTGACTCTGTTGAATATTATTTTGACCCGAAGCAATTACTGTGAAAGGCACTCGGCGGACTTGAAACTCACGCAAAACAGGAAACAACTTAATGAGTTCAGCTTCTGTTCCAATAAAAAAATAAAATTTACGAGTTAATGGCGGCATAATGCTTTAAAAACCACTGATATTCTTTTTCGATGCCATCCTCTAGAGCTGTCGTAGGTTTCCACCCTAACTTAAATAAACGACTCACATCTAACAACTTGCGTGGCGTTCCATTTGGTTTGGATGAATCCCATTTGATCTTGCCTTCAAAGCCAACAATGTGTTTTACTTTTTCCGCAAGGTCTTTAATCATTAAGTCTTGTCCGGTCCCAATATTGACGATTTGAGATTCATTATATTTTTTCATCAAAAATACACACGCATCTGCAAGATCATCGACGTAGAGAAATTCGCGGTAGACTTCGCCAGTGCCCCACAGCACCGTTGATCTTTCTTTATTGGTCTTGGCTTCATGAAATTTTCTAATTAAAGCAGGCAAAACGTGAGAATTTTGCAAATCGAAGTTGTCATTTGGTCCATACAAATTGGTAGGCATAGCTGAAATAAAATTGGTACCATATTGGGAGTTAAAACTTTGACACATAGTAATACCGGCAATTTTGGCCACCGCGTACGCATCATTTGTTTCTTCAAGTGGACCCGTCAGGAGATACTCTTCCTTAATTGGTTGAGGGCACATTTTGGGATAAATACACGATGAGCCAAGAAAAAGCAGCTTTTTTACTTTATGTTTCCAGGAATTAAAAATGACATTATTTTGAACTTGTAAGTTGTCATAAATGAAGTCTGCTTTGTGCGTCTTATTTGCCCAAATTCCGCCAACCTTTGCTGCCGCTAAAAACACGTACTCTGGTTTCTCTTTTTCAAAAAAACGCGCAACTGCACGCTGGTCAGTAAGATCCATCTCTTGTCTGGTACGAGTCAAAATCTGCGTAAAGCCCTGAGCTTCCAAACAACGCCCAATAGCAGACCCAACTAAGCCGCGATGTCCGGCAACATAAATTTTGGCATTTTTAAACATACAGTTCTCCAATTATTTTGTCGCAAATTTATAGACTTCTCTTGGTTCAACGAAACGTTGATGAGCTTGGCTGTAGTAATGTAGAAAATGTAAACGATAAAAGATAGCAAGTGTATCAGCAAAAATAAAGTAGATTGAGTTCCACGTTGCGGCTGAAGATAATTTGCTCAACTCGTAGTTCAGTTTGATCGGTGCTTCATAAATGCGTCGAAATCCCATCGAGTTGGCGACAACCAACATTTCCAAGTCACCGGCAAATCGTTTTTCTACTAAACGAGGCAAAATGCCTTCCAAAACCGATCGTTTAAAAATTTTAATTCCTGCTTGGGTATCTTTTACCGAAATACCGAACAATGACTTAACGAAGTAGTAGTAACCGTAACTCAGAATCTTACGCGGAATGGTGTACCCGACTAAAGATGCTGGGTGCCGTTTTGAGCCTACGATAATATCTGCGTCATACCACTCCATGTGTTCCATCAACATTGAAATTCCGTTTGGATCAATCTCCATTCCAGAATCGATAAACATAATGTAGTCACCCTTGGCCTGTTTCATCCCGAAACGAACCGCGTACGCTTTACCGCGATTTTTTTCGTACGAAAGAATTGTGGTTTTGGGAATTTTTGCTTGCCGTAACTTTTCAAAAGTATCATCGACCATACCATCAACGACAACAATAATTTCGTAGTTGTAGCGAATCTCGCTTAACACATTCCGAAGTTGGCGAATATTTTTGACGATCGTTTCTTCTTGGCAGTAAGCGGGAACAATTAAACTCAAAAAATGTGCTGAACTATGCAATGTAATCGGCATCTCTTCTATTAATAACAAAACCCAATCCATATGCAATCACCAAAATAATCAAAGCACCACTATTCACCATCAAAACCTGTCGAAGTGAGTCATGAAAAAAATAAATACCACATACTTGACCAAGCAAGCATACTAGTGGAGCTAAGCTTACTCGAGAATTTTTTGCCACAAAGTAATGCGAAAATAAAGTAACCAATGAATAAAGCGTACCGTAGATCCCACTGAGCCACAAAAGGCTGCCGATACTTGCAAATCGCTCATCAAAGAAAAGATGAATGACAAATTGTGAAAAAAGCGAGTAAAAAATCACTGCCCCGATGCCCGCAATCATTGTACACCCAGCAATGAGCCAAAAAATTTGATTCACGTGCTGCTTATGTTCTTTTCCAGTAAAGAAAATATATCCAACTGATGAAATTGGAGCAGTGACGTAAAGAATAACTTTAGCCAGCAAAGTGACCGCTCCATATAATCCTGCATCGGAGCTCATCATCAATTTTTTAACCAAAATAATATCGATATTGGCTATACCAAGAATGCCCAGTGTTGCCAATAAAGGAATGTAAATTGAAGGTCTTTTTAAATAAGTGAAAACATTCGGGAAAGAAAGTTGTTTGTGTAGTTTTTGCTTCGTTCTCACTTGAATAAAATGACCAATCAAAATTTGGAGTAGTGCTAAACCGAATAGATTGAGATACAAAAACTGCAAATGTGGAAAAAGACGAATAAAAATAGCTCCACAGAGAAGTCTCAGAAAACTCATTCCACTTAAATAAATTCCATATATCAGAAATAATTCATATGCTTGAAAAGCCGAAAGATAAAAAGTTTGTAAAAGAGTCACAATTACCGTAACAAGAATGTAGAGAACACTGATACTCTCCAGATTTGCTTTCCAAGCGAGAAGTAAAAAAAGTCCAATTCCAACCACAGCCAAAAGCAAATTATTTTGTAGAATTTTTTGATAAAGCAACACTTCCATGCCACGACCATATACTTGCCGTTCATCTTTATTAATACTACCCAACTTACGAATCAGAATAAAACCAAATGCCCCAAACGGAATCGTAAATAAAATGACGTACGAAAGAACAGAAGTATACTCGCCGTAGTCGGCAAGGCTCATACTTTTTGCAATGATTAAGTTAAATCCCCAATTGAAGATACTCACAAGAAAAGACGCAACCGTCACAATGAAACTACTCTGCAGAAAACGATTCTGAAGTATTCTTTTAAACATAGTCTTGGAAGTACTTCAAGGTTTGTTCGAGACCTTGGACTAACTCAACTCTTGGATGCCAGTTCAATAATTTCTCTGCTTTAGAAATATCTGGACGACGCCGAGTAGGATCATCTTTAGGTAATGGATGAAACTCAAGTTCAGGTTTCACTTCGGTGACTAAGCTCTGAATAACTTGGGCAGTTTCCAAGATAGTATGTTCTTCAGGATTGCCCAGATTAATAGTTTCACCTTGCAAACCATCGGCAGCAACGAAACGAAGTATTCCTTCAACTAAGTCACTCACATAACAATACGAACGCGTTTGAGTCCCGTCGCCATAAATGGAAAAAGGTTGATGATGAAGTAACTGCTTCATAAATTGAGGAATTACTCGACCATCGTTGAGATCCATACGGGGTCCATATGTATTAAAGATTCTGACAATCCGTGTATCAACATTCAGATCTCGAGCATGCACGCCACAAATTGTTTCACCTAGACGTTTTGCTTCATCATAACAAGAGCGAATCCCATTCGGATTTACATTTCCGAAATAACTTTCAGCCTGAGGATGTTGTTGAGGATCACCATACACTTCTGATGTGCTCGCGAAAAGAAAGCGAGTTACGGGAGATTTATGCACAATATACTGGAGCAATGTATGTGTAGCCAAACTATTGACCAAATACGTTTCGATGGGATGTTTTTGATAAAGTGGCGGACTTGCAGGCGAAGCAAAGTGCAAAATAACATCAGGAAGAAAATCACTTGCTAAATATGTCTCCGGAGAACTCGTGACATCAGCTTTAATAAAGCGAAACTTTGATACTGACTGTAAATGAGCAATATTATGCTCACTGCCAGTGAGTAAGTTATCGACTGCGGTAACTTCAGCTCCCAAACTTAAAAGTACTTCTGCCAAGTGGGAACCAATAAATCCGGCTCCACCAGTAAGTAAAATTCGTTTTTGTGCAAAAAACTGAGTATTTTCCATTGGCTGAGTATATCCAAAAGTACAGAAGTGAGGAAGGGTGATAAACTTATTGCCATGTTGATACTGATTTTGATTGGAGCATTTTTACTGCGTATTCCATTCCTTAATGGATCTTTTTGGCTTGATGAAGCAGCACAAGCGCTCGAAAGTGCTCGGCCGTTATCACAACAGCTGCACATCACTGATGACTTTCAGCCTCCCTTAATCCACTTACTCGTCCATTTTTCTCTCCCTTTTTCAACCAGCGAATGGTGGCTACGCAGTACTGCGGCTTTAATTCCCGGACTGATTACAATTTGGGCAACATATCAAATTGGTAAGAGATTATTTAGTAAACGTGTTGGCCTCACTGCAGCACTGCTTTTAAGTTCTTCATCATTTCATATTTTTTACTCTCAAGAGTTACGACCATATGCGTTACCAGCCATGTTTGCAACTTTAAGCTGGCTCTCTCTAATGGAATTGACAAAAAATAAGAATCGCCGTGATGTAGTGTTATTTTCAATTTTGACTAGTCTGGGTTTGTACTCTTCTTATCTCTATCCATTTCTCTTTTTATCTCAAGTTATTTTTATGTGCTTGTTTCAAAGAAAACATATTAATCATTTTGTGATTGCGACAACGATTTCTTTACTCAGTTTCTTGCCTTGGATGCCATCTTTATTGAATCAATTACGTGCTGGCCAATTACTGCGAACTCAGCTCACTGGATGGGAAAATATTGTGGGTTTTGGTCAACTCAAGTCGCTCCTTTTAATTTACGGAAAATTTGTATTTGGCGTAATTCATCTAGAAACATCATTTCCGTTTGTAATCATCACTGTAATGATTGTTACTCTAAGCGGATTTTTATTTTGGCAGGCTTTCAAGATAACTTCATTCAGAAAAAACATTTTTCTCCTCAGTACTTGGTTTTTAGTACCAATTGTATTGGCATGGGTAGTTTCATTTTGGATTCCCATTTTACAACCCAAGCGCGTCTTGTTCTGTCTGCCTGCTCTTTATCTTTTCTTTTCTGCTGTCGCTTTTTCACAAAAGTCTTTAACAAAAAATAAAGGTGGTTTAGTCCTGCTAGGACTTTTACTGTGTATAAATATTTTTTCTATTACCCAATACTGGATAAACCCCCAATATCAACGCGAAGATTGGCGGAGCTTGTACACGCAGATTACACAAAAGTACGCTTCACACTCCGCAGTGGTAATTTTTTCTTTTCCCGGACCTTTTTCCCCTTGGGTGTGGTATGACACGACTCATTTCCCAGCGGTAAGTACTGGTGTTTACAACACGGATCAGTTGCAAGATTCTGCTGAATTGCGGATGTTAACCAAGTATCAGTATCTGCTAGTATTTGATTACTTGCGCGATTTAACAGATCCACATCAACGATTAATTTCGATTATTAAAAATTATGGATACGTTGAAGTTGATCAAATTACGCCCAAAACGCCACTAGGAATCGTCCATGTATTTGCGAAAAAGCAAGTCACGATTGGAATGAAGTAGAGCATATGATGAATGCATTACAGGTTGGAATTGACATTACCTCACTTGTATATGATCGGGGTGTATCACGTTACACTTCTAATTTGGCACGAGCTTTAGCAAAAAGAAGAGATGTACAACTTTCTTTCTACGGAAACTCGCTCAGACAAATAAAGCCTTTAGAAGATTTTTATCGAGAAGTATCTCGCGAAGCTCGTTTATCTCCTTATTTTTATCTTGATAAATCTGCCCCTCGAATTCATGAACTCATGTGGCTACATTTACAAAAAAATCCAGTAAAGAAATTACTTCCTCACATTAAAGTTTTTCATTCGTGGGATTGGCTTCAACCTCCTGATCGCCAAGTACCACTTGTCTCAACTATTCATGACGTGGCAATCATGAAGTATTCTGAAACAGCTCATCCTAAAATACTGCAGATGCATCAATCCTCGTGGAAAACTTTAAAAGAACGTAATGCTCAAATTATTGCCGTAAGTCACTCAACTCGAAAAGACTGCATTGAGTTGTTGGGATTTCATCCATCTCAAGTTCATACAATTTATGAGGCTCTGCCTACAGAAATGATACATGTTGGTGAAGCACTGACCGAAGACGAGCAAGAAAGTATTAAAGTTCAACTAGAACTTACGAAACCATTTATTCTTTTTGTAGGTACACGCGAACCACGTAAAAATTTACTTCAATTAATTAAAGCGTGGCAACCACTTGCAAAAGAAGTAGAGTTAGTGATTGCTGGTGAAAGTGGCTGGGATGGAGTAGAGGAGCAACTCGGCAATCAACACCAAGGTGTGCGTTTCTTAGGAAAAGTATCTGCCAAACAACTTGCAGTTCTGTACAGCGAAGCCGAGGTCTTTGTGTATCCAAGTCTTTACGAAGGGTTCGGTCTGCCGATTTTAGAAGCATTTTATTTTGGCACTCCCGTGGTCACTTCAAATGTTGCAGCAATGCCCGAGGTAGCGGGAAATGCTGCTGAGCTCATTGACCCTCTTTCGGTGGAAAGTATCCGTCAAGGCATTGTGAAAGTCTTAGGAGAATCGCATGACGAACAAAAACTTCGTTTGCAAAAAATGATCATTCGCTTGCATTTATTTGACTGGAAACAAGTTGCTGAACAAACGCTACAGGTATATAAAAGGGCCGTTGATCAGTGGAGTTAAATGAAAAAAAAGATCTTACGCATTGCTATAGATGGCAATGAAGCAAACGTCTCACAACGAGTTGGAAGTAATGCGTATGCCTTTGAACTTCTTTCAACACTGGAGAAAATGACGGCTGACCAAGAAGATGTTTTGTTTACAATTTTACTCACTGATGCGCCTGTAAAAGAGCTCCCAACAACGAGAAAAGGTTGGAAGTATCGAGTATTTGGACCAAAAGCATTGTGGACTCAATTTGCACTTCCGTTATATTTGTGGAAGCATCAAAACGAGATTGACGTCTTTTTCACTCCTGGACACTACGCACCACGCGTGAGTGTCATTCCGTACGTTTCCTCTGTAATGGATTTAGCTTTTTTAGAGTTTCCACGTCAATTTAAAAAAAAGGACTTTTTGCAGCTCAGCGAATGGACTCGATATAGTGTGAAGCATGCCAAAAAAATTATTGCAATTAGTCAACATACCCGCAAAGATGTCATTGAACGATATAAAGTAAAACCCGACAAAGTTGTTGTTGCTTATCCTGCAATTAACGTGGACCAAAAATTAACGATAAAAGAAAGTGAAAGAATTCAAACCCTCAAAAAGTGGAACATTAAGCAACCTTATTTATTATATGTGGGAACTACTCAACCGCGCAAAAATCTTGTTCGCTTAGTAGAAGCTTTTGAAGAACTCGTAAAAAAAGGGAGTTCTTCAAAAAAATCTCCATTTATTAATGGAAATAAAGTGAACGAGCTGCAATTAGTCATTGCCGGCAAAGTTGGTTGGTTAGCCGAACCAATCTTAGAGCGTATTAAAGATTCTCCATTGAAAGAAAAAATTATTTTAACTGGTTATATTTCAGAGAAAGAGAAAATTATTTTGTTTCGTGAATCACTGTGCACTGTTTTAATTGGACTGTATGAAGGATTTGGTATTCCTGCCTTAGAAGCACTACACTACGGAAGTATTCCTATCGTTTCTAACACCACAAGTTTGCCGGAAGTCGTCGGTAATGCCGGCCTTTTGGTCGATCCGCAAAATACAACTGAAATTAGTAAAGCGCTTCAAAAAATTATTGAAATGTCAGCTAAAGAGCGAGCCAAAATGCTCAAAAGAGGCCGTGAACAGCTCAAAAAATTTAGTTGGCAAAAATCAGCTGAGGTTGTTTTACGCACACTACAAACTCTTTAAATCCTGTCATTATTATGGGAATTGATCCGGGATATGACCGAGTTGGTTGGTGCATTGGCAAAATGTTCGATGGTAATTTTTCAGTAGAAGCGTATGGCTCTGTGCTCACTGACAAACATCGAGAACTGATTGAAAGATATCGATCCATCGACACGAGGTTGCAAGAAATTATTTCTCAGTATCATCCGGTTGAGTGTGCGATTGAGTCTTTGTTTTTTTCTAAAAATCAAAAGACAGCAATGCACGTGAGTGAAGCGCGTGGTGTCATCCTGAGCACTTTATTTCGCAATCACATCCAATGTTTTGAGTACACGCCACTCCAAATCAAACAAGCTGTCACTGGAAATGGTCGAGCCGACAAAAACGCAGTTGATCGAATGTTGCGCATGCAACTTGGTACACAAGTAAAGGAACAAAAAATTTTAGATGATGTAATGGACGCAATTGCAACAACTGTGACACATGCAGCGAGCAGGAGAACAAATCTACTTTAGGATTTTAAAAAAACTATATGAAATAAAGTGATACACTAGTATTGTGTTGCGAATGAAAAAGAAAAAAGAAGAATGTAGTAATTGTATATGATTTCCTACTTAATCGGCAAACCAATCCCAGAAAAAGATGGTCTCACTCTTTTAGTACATGGCGTTGGATATGGAGTCAAAGTGTGCGAAAAAGTGAAGCTGTCTAGCATTGCTCTTTCTGAATTAGAACTTTTCATTTACACGCATGTTCGCGAGGAAGTTTTAGAACTCTATGGTTTTACAACTAAGCAAGATCGAGAAATTTTTCTCCTTTTAATTGATGTTTCAGGTGTTGGACCAAAAACAGCGCTCAGCATTTTAAACACTGGAGTGAGTGAAGTCATTCATGCAGTGCAACACGCGGATACGAGCTTTTTTTCTTCTATACCTCGTATCGGTAAAAAACTAGCACAGAAAATTATTATTGATTTACGAACAAAACTCGGTGAACTCAAAGAACTTGATTTAGCTCCCCTCTCTGCACAAAGACAAGAAGTGACACTGGCATTACAAAGTCTGGGATTTGATGAAGCCGCTATTCATCAAGCACTTCAAGTAGTTGATATTGAAAACATCACGACAGCAGAAGCCGTCACTCAAAGTATTAGACACATTAGCCAAAAATCCTAAAAAAATATGACAGATTTTACCTTTCAATCTCCAACCACTAACGAAGAAGAAGCATTATTTGTTTCCTTACGTGCTGCTGATTGGAATGATTTTTATGGTCAAGACCACGTCAAGGAATCTTTGAGAATCGCGATCCAAGCAGCACGCGAACGAAAAGACGTGATTGATCACATTTTATTATATGGCCCACCTGGATTGGGGAAAACCACGCTTGCTCATTTAATTGCAAAAGAAATGGGAACAAACATCAAAGTAACTTCCGGAACAGCGCTGGCAAAAACTGGAGATTTAGCTGCAATTTTGACTAATTTACAAACTGGAGATGTGCTTTTTATAGATGAAATTCATCGCCTCCCCAAAGCCGTCGAAGAAACACTTTATCCAGCAATGGAAGATTTTGCACTTGATATCGTGATTGGAAAAGGTCCTTCAGCCCGAACTCTTCGCCTGGATTTGCCACGCTTTACTTTAGTTGGAGCCACAACACGCTTTGGAGCGTTAACCGGACCTTTCCGAGATCGATTTGGTGTCATTCATCGAATGCGTTACTACGAACCAGAAAAGATGAAGATCATTCTGCAGAAAGCGGCGCAAAAACTAGATATCGAACTTGATGATGCAAGTGCACTCGAAGTGGCGAAAAGATCTCGTGGCACACCGCGTATCGCGCTCAAGTTATTAAAACGCGTTCGCGATTTTGCCCAAGTCAAACATGACGGAGTGATTTCTGCCGAGAATGTACGAGATGCACTCAATTTATTGACGGTAGACACGCTTGGCCTTGATGATTCTGACCGACGTTTTTTGCAGTTAATTATCGAGAAGCATCACGGTGGTCCAGTTGGATTAACTACTATTGCTGCTACGCTCAGCGAAGATCCAGGTACGATTGAAGAAGTGCTTGAACCTTACTTAATCCAAATTGGCTTTATCAAAAGAACTCCACAAGGTCGAGTCATTTCCCCTGAAGCATATGCTCACTTGCAGATTAAATATCCAATTTAATGAGAATTTAATCTTTCTATAGTAGAATTGCTCATTGTTACTTAAACAAAGGAGCACAATGAGAAAATTCAAGCCATATCATTTACTAGTTCAAGAGTTCATTCATGAGTATGATGAAGTCGAAAATCGATTAAATCTTCAGCTCAAAGACTTTGAGTCGCTCCTAAAAGAGTTTGTGGTATTTCAGTCTGAAAAAAGATGGCAAGGCTCACAGTTACACAAAGAATTTACCCGTTTACATCTCTATATCTTGCATCTTGAAGCAACTCAAACCAAGTTAATTGCTTTGGCCTCGTCATAAAATTCTTAGAGTCTGTTTGCAAACAGACTCTTACATTCTTGTTACGGTTTTTCCTACAGTTTGCATCGTACCATCGGCTTATGAACGATCAGCAACTTTATCAATCGAGATTTGCTCTTCTTGAAATGGAAGAAGCAATTGAGAAAGGAACTCATGAATTAAAACATCAACAATACCAGCTGAACACACTTCACAAAGAATCTATTCTATCAAGAAAATCTGAACGAAAACTACAAAACGCTTTCCAACATTTGCTGGAATTACACACAGATCTCGCTGCTATTTCTGAACAAGACATTCATTATCTATCAAAACGAATTGATCGGATCGAAACGTTACTCAACCTCTCACCCCTTAAAAGATAGATAGTCTTTCACGATGTTCATTTGTCGAGTCATTTTGTATACTGTTCAACATGATGACTCCATTTAAAGACAAAGACGGGAATGTACTTTCAAGTGCTGAGACAAAAAAGAAGATTCAATCCAGATTCGCGTCGATTTGGTTAGAATTTGTGACAGGCTTCTTATGGTGGGGAGTTGCTGAAACACCAGTGCACCATGTTCGCCGTTTTTTTTACCGGCTTGCGGGAATGAAAATTGGCCAAGGCTCCACACTTCACATGCGAGTAAGAGTGTACGATCCACGTAACATTTCCATTGGGGAAGATACAATTATTGGCGAACGAGTTGTACTTGACGGAAGAGCAAAACTTTATATCGGTAATCACGTTGATATTGCAACGGGGGCAATGATTTTTAACTCGCAACATGATATCCAGAATGAAGATTTTCACGCCATCGAGATAGATAATTACGTTGAAGATTATGTTTTTATTGGGCCAAATGCAATTGTGCTCCCAGGAGTAAAAGTCGGTAAAGGCGCCGTCATTGCCGCAGGTGCAGTTGTTACAAAGGATGTTGCACCTCTGCAAATTGTGGGTGGCGTGCCAGCACAGCCGATCGGCATGCGTAAATTAGGAGATCTGCACTATAAATTGGGAAGAGCCCGCTGGTTTCAGTGAGATCGCTATGCTGCTTTCAATTATTATTGTTTCCTATAATACTAAAAATCTGACGCTTCAAACTCTGCATTCGGTCAAAACTCAAATTGATCGTTCAGAGACGTTAAAGAACCACACTGAAGTTTTTGTGGTAGATAATAATTCGCAAGATGACAGCGTCGCGGCAGTAAAAGAGTTGTGCAAAACCTGGCCCATCAAGCTTTTGGTCAATCAAGAAAATCTTGGTTTTGCGCGCGCAAATAATCAAGCAATTGCGACAGCACAAGGCCAATATATTCTTCTCCTGAACTCCGACACTATCGTTCACGAACACACTCTCACTAAAATGATTGAGTATCTCGAAAAAAATCCGCATGTGGGAGTTTTGTCGGCTTCGCTAATTAATCGAGATGGAACACCGCAAGCTCAAGGGGGTTCTTTTCCCACTTTATTTTCGATTGCGCTCCACATGCTAATGATTGACGACTTACCACTCGTTAAAAAACTTCTTCCCTCAACACAACACACTGGCTTCAATGTCAGCGATCAACAAATAAGGAATAAAGATTGGGTTGGTGGCACAGCGATGATGGTCAGAAAAACTGTCTTTGATGAAGTTGGTCTTTTAGACCAAAACATTTTTATGTACGGCGAAGACGTTGAGTTTTGTATGCGTGCACGTGACCATCACTGGCTCATAGAAATTCAGCCTCAAGCAGTTATCACACATATCGGCAGCGCAAGTTCGTCATCTGCAAACGCCATTATGGGTGAATTTAAAGGCTATCTCTACATCTGGTCCAAACACAAGCCCCTCTGGCAAATGAGTTACTTAAAGTTTTTGCTGAGATCAGGATGTTTTCTTCGAGTTATTCTCTTTAAATCTATCATAAACAAACCAGAAAAAGCGAAGATCTACGCCACAATCTTTAAGGACATGATAAAATGAAGTCCGCATTTATGCCAAAACTGCTCCATTGGCTCGACGAACACATCTTACTCATTTTAGCGGGCTTTTTGCTTGCTTTTATTCCGTTATATCCCAAAATTCCTGTCTGGAGTCCAATTGAACAGTATATCGTTAGAGTACGCCTTGAGGATTTTGTTTTGCTTTTTACCGTCGTCGTTTGGGCTATTCAAGTTCTTAGAAAGAAAGTTGCGTGGAAATCATGGATGTTTTGGGCAATCTTGGCATATAGTGTCGTCAGTTTCTTATCGTTACTCTCTGCAATTTTTATTACTCATACTATCCCACTTCAACCACTTCATGTCGAAAAAAGTGCTTTACATTTTTTTAGATACTTAGAGTATTTTTCCTTTTTCTTTATTTTGTTTGGAGCAGTCAAAAAGCGCCGGGACGTTCTGGTTTTGATCAGTATCTTCGCGTTAACGGTGATTGGTGTGAGTGTGTATGGGTATGGGCAGAAGTATTGGTACTGGCCGGTGTACTCAACGATGAACCGGGAGTTCAGTAAAGGCGTGCGTCTTTACTTAACCCCACATGCCAGAGTGCAATCAACTTTTGCTGGCCACTACGATATGGCAGCATACTTAGTCATCGCGCTTCCTCTTTTATTAGCAATTGCATATCAAGTTAGAGATCGACGGGCAAAGTATTTTTTTCACGCATCATTTTGGATTGGCACTTGGCTCATCATTGAGAGTGCGTCACGCTCATCTTTTGTGGCTTTTCTTGGTTCACTCTTTTTAGTGATTCTCTTTACTTCCTTAGTTAGAAAAGAGTGGCGTGATCGTTTGCTGTTTATTTTTAGCAGAACAATTTTTGTGTTTGGGTTTTCAACAATTTTATTTGTGGTGTTTGGCGCTGATTTATCAGAGCGACTTTCTCAGATCATTGATACAAATCCAACAGTTCACAATGCCTACCATGCTCTAAATAAGGATCGTAAGGATTTCACTGACTATCTGATGGGTAAACGTTCGGAAACTGTCATTGCGGCAGCTACACCACCACCAGGGGCAATCTCAACTGATGAAGCCATTCAACTAGGTATTTTGACACCAACTGATCAAGTTCCTGAAACAACTAAGCCCGCCAACCGACCCGCAGATGTCTACAAAAACATACCAGATATTCAATTAGTCGCAACCACTTCGGCAAACGGCGTCACCACATATAAACCAACTGAAGTGCCACGTACTTATTCTGATAATGCTATTAAATATGGTTTGTCTATGGGTATTCGCCTAGATACGCTGTGGCCAAATGCAATTAAAGGCTTTGAATCGAATCCTTTACTTGGAAAAGGATATGCAACGCTCAATAAAGCGACAAATGACCAGTTTACCGAAGCCGATAGCACTGATGACAACTTCCTACGCACATTAGGTGAGACGGGATTACTGGGCTTTATTACATTTTATGGTTGTGTGGCTGTAGTGCTTTACACTTCATATCTTGGCTATAAAAAGGGTGACATGTTAGATAAAGCATTAAGTATTGGAGTATTTAGTGGAACTATTGGCCTTCTCTTAAACGCAATCTACATTGATGTCTTTGCTTCTTCAAAAGTAGCATTAACATTTTGGGGACTTGCCGGCATCTTGATTAGTTATAACGTAATGCTCAAAGTCATTCCTGTTTCAACAATCACAAAGAAAAAGGTGAAAAAATGAAACGGGTGTTGACGTCCCATTTTTTGCTGCTTTCCTTTGCTCTCGTCATCGCTCTTGTATTTCGCCTTTATAAACTTTCAACTCCTTTAGCAGATTGGCACAGTTGGCGACAAGCAGACACGGTATCGGTAACCAGAGAGTTTGTAAAACATAACTACCCAATTCTGTATCCACATTTCCAGGATCTCTCGAACATTCCCAGTGGCAAAGATAATCTCGAGGGCTATCGAATGGTTGAGTTTCCGATTATAAATTACGTCATCGCGCAAGTTATTCGTTGGAAACCAAGTTTAAATATCGTCGTTGTGTCACGTTTATTCTCGATCGGTTTTTCGTTAATTACATTAGTAGCGCTGTACACTTTTACTTTTCGCGTCAGTAAGGACAAGACCGTTTCATTTCTGAGTGCAATAGTTTTTGCAGCTCTTCCATACACTGTCTACTACTCTCGCACAGCGCTTCCGGAAGCTGGTTTAGTGATGGCAGAAATGGTTGCGATGTTAGGATTTTTAGAATGGGTATATGCAATTAAGACAAAAGCTCTGCTGAGACAAGTTTTTTGGACTATCATCACTTTTTTGAGTTTTGCACTCGCATTGCTCTTGAAACCCGTCGCAATTTTTTTAGTTCCTGTGTTGGTAGTGTTAGCACTGTATCAGTTGAAGTTTAAATCACTCAAGCACGTTGAGTTGTGGATCGTCTTAGCAGCGACCTTTGTGCCACTCATGTGGTGGAGAACTTGGATTACCCACTTCCCAAGTGGAATTCCAGCTTCAGACTGGCTATTTAATGGAAATGGGATCCGTTTGCGCCCAGCGTGGTGGCGTTGGATCTTCGCCGACCGATTGGGTCGATTAATTCTCGGCTATTGGGGAACGGTTTTTTTCTTTCTTGGCTTTGTAATAACAAAGACTAAAAAACAATTTTCCTTTTTTGATGTCGTCACGTGGACATGGACGCTATGTATGTTTGGCTATTTAGTTGTCATCGCCACCGGAAATGTCCAGCATGATTACTATCAATACATGCTCACTCCAATGATCTCAGTCCTTTTAGGCAGAGGAATGTGGTCCATCCTCAAGCTCTCTAAAGAATATGCTCTTCCAGTTGTTATTTATCCCGTTGCCTTGCTTGTACTGTGTTTGATGGCATATTTTTCTTGGTACGAAGTGAGCGGGTACTACAATATTAATAATCCAGCAATTGTTTCGGCAGGAAAAGCAGTTGATCAATTTACTCCACCGAATGCGCGAGTCATTGCTCCTTATCAAGGTGACACAGCCTTTTTATTTCAGACAAATCGCACTGGTTGGCCAATCGGAAATGAAATAGATAAAAAGATCAAACAAGGTGCGCAGTACTACGTCACTACAACATATGATAATGAAGCGCGCACTTTGGAACAGAAATATACAACCGTTCAAAAAACTTCTGAGTACATTATTCTTGATCTGACACGCAGTGTAAAATAGTCCTGTTATGAAAATTTTAATGTTAACGCCATACTTGCCGTACCCCTTGTTGTCTGGCGGCCAGATTCGCACGTATAACTTACTCAAAAAACTCGCAAACACACATGAAGTCACTCTTTTTGCTTTAATTAAAGAAGAGTCAGAACGTCAATACATTCCTGAACTTGAAAAGTACTGTCACAAAGTACAAGTTTTTAAACGCTCCAAAAAACCGTTTACCGCGTCAAACATTTTTCACACCGCATTTTCTTCTTATCCTTTTTTAGTGATCAGAAACCATGTACCAGAAACACGTAAAGCAATTCAAAAGGAACTGGCCAAAGGAAGTTATGACTTAATTCATGCTGAGACTTTTTACATGATGCCACATATTCCACAAACCACGACTCCGATTATTTTAGTCGAACAAACGATCGAGTACTTAGGATATGAAAGTTTTGCGGACAGATTAAAAATTCCTTTTTTGAAAAGTCTCCTCAAAATCGACATTAATAAAATTAAAAAATGGGAAGAGTTTTATTGGCGCAGCTGTAATACGCTCATTACCATGAGCGAAGAAGATAAACAATTTATTGCGGCAAAAATAGGCGATTCAACAAAAATTGAAGTAGTTTCGAATGGTGTCGACGTGGAATGGTTTGATGAGAAAAAACGAAATTTACCAGATGCACCAACTGTCCTGTCAGTCGGCACATTTAATTGGTTGCCAAATGTAGAAGCAGTGAACTTTCTGGTGCAAGAAGTGTGGCCTAAAATTAAAGAAAAGTTACTGGGCGCAAAACTCTGGATTGTTGGAAACGCTCCCACGAAACAAATTTTTGAGTATCAACAGAAAGACACTTCAATTACGATTACTGGAGGAATTCCCGACATTCGCGACGCGTTTACACAAGCACACGTGTTAGTTGCTCCCGTATTTAGTGGGAAGGGAACTCGTTACAAAGTACTCGAAGCCATGGCCGCGGGAACTCCAATTGTGGCAACGAGTTTAGCTGTTGAAGGACTGGGAGTAACGCATGGGGAACACGTGCTTATCGGAAACACGGCGGAAAAGTTGGCGGAGCTGACCGTACGCGTTCTCAATGATCAAAAACTCCAAGAAAAACTGAGCAGTAATGGTAAGAAGTTTACGCGCGCCAAGTACGACTGGAAAACTATAGCCCACAAGCTGGACAGTATTTATAAAGCCATATGAACGTCACACTTGTCATTCTCAACTACAATACGCCAGATTTAGTTCGTGAAGCTGTAGCATCGATTTACGCCCACCACCTTCATCAATCGAAAATAGAGACAAAAGTAATAGTCGTCGACAATGGCAGTGCGGATCGTTCCCTGCATCACATAAAAGAAGAGTTTCCTTTTCTAGAGATTATTGAACTGGAAAAAAATCTCGGTTTTGCCGCAGGCAACAATGTCGCGCTACGTCTCGTCAAAACTGAGTATGTCATGCTCCTTAATTCAGACACTCAGTTTACGGCTGCTACGCACTTGGACAAGATGCTCGCTTATATGGAAAGTCATCCGAAAGTTGCGGTGATGACACCTCGATTAAATCTGTCCGATGGACACCTCGATTGGGCAAGTCACCGCGGAGAACCAACACCATGGGCCTCACTTACTTACTTCACAAAACTTGAGAAAGCGTTGCCATTTATTCCAGTTTTCGGGCAATATCATCAAACATATAAAAATCTTTCCCACACTCACTTCATTGATGCGTGTAGTGGCGCCGCAATGCTGGTCCGCACGAGTGCGATAAATACAGTGGGTTTGCTAGACGAACAGTTCTTTATGTATGCCGAAGATTTAGATTGGTGCAAACGTTTTCGGGAAGCGGGGTACTCAATTGTCTATTTTCCGGAATCTGTTATTATTCATCATAAATATCAATCTGGCCTAGCAAATAAAAACAACAAAGTAGTCAAAAAAACGTCTGCGCATTTTTACGATACGATGCTACAATATTACGATAAACATTATCGAAATAAGTATCCATCTTTTTTTCGTTCGTTTATTATAAAATTTATAAATTTTAAAAAAGGAGTCGTATGAAGTTTGCTACTACCCAGTTCAAGATTGCACAATTACGCCAAGAACAAGTGGTGTTAATGCTTCAAGCGTTGACCGTTTTTGTTTTTTGTATTTTTACCACCGCTTTCTTACCACAAATTCTGTTTAAGTACTACTATGCAGCACAACAATTGACTCAAGAACCAAAAACGTTTGAGTATATTCAAACAGGTTCATTTGTTTTAGGAGTTGCCTACTTTCTTTTTGCAGGATTAGTCAGCATGATGAAGTCCGTGCAAATTAAATCTCTAGAGAAACAGCTGAACTCTATGAACATGATGGGTGACGACTGTTGCGGTGGTGACTGTGAAGAAATGTGTATGTGTGATAATCACGGAAATTGTGAGTGTGGTAACTGCGAAGTAAAAAAACCAATGAAGAGTAAGAGTGCAATGCCGAAGAAAAAATAAGGTTTCCGAATGAAAATTGGTATTGATTGCCGCCTCGCTGGTCGTCAACATGCGGGGATTGGTCGTTACATCGAAAACTTAATCGTCCGTCTGCCTGCCCTTGCACCTGACGTTACGTTTGTTTATTTTTTTCATGATCAACGACAAGCTGCTGATATTAATATCGAGGCACCCAATGTGGTTCGTCGATTTATCCCTATACGTCACTACTCGCTAACTGAGCAAACACGATTACCAGGAATCTTTACTCAAGAAAAACTCGATCTACTGCACGTTCCTCATTTTAATGCGCCGCTCCTCTATAAGGGAAAAATTATTTTAACTATCCACGACTTGTTATGGCATGAGTTCCGCGGTACACGAGTAACTACTTTACCTTCTTGGCTTTATTTTTTGAAATACTTTGCGTATAAAAAAATCGTCGGGCAAATGATTGCTCGAGCTGAAAAGATTTTTGTACCAGCTCAAACCATTGCCCAAACAGTCAGCCGTTACTACCCTCAAGCAAAAGCAAAAATTGTAGTTACCAAAGAGGGCATTAGTTCGACGTTTCTCGGTAAAAGAATTTCTCAACCACATAAATTGAAACAATTTATTTATGTGGGCTCACTGTATCCTCATAAAAATATTCGTCTAGTAATCGATGCGTTACTCAAGCTGAGTCAATATCGTCTCTTGATTGTGGGAACACGAAATGTCTTTCAAGATGACGTCAAAGCCTATGTGAGATTGAAAGGGTTGGAGCGCCAGGTGGAATTTTTAGGGTATAAATCAGATAGTGAAATTAAAGAATTACTCGAAAAAAGCACTGCCCTTGTCCAACCTTCCTTTTCAGAAGGTTTTGGCTTGACCGGAGTGGAAGCAATGGCCACCGGAACGCCTGTCCTTGCTTCAGACATTCCGATTTTTGAAGAAATTTATCAAGACGGAGCACTATACTTCGATCCGCACTCTGTGTACTCATTTTGCGCAAGTGTAAAAAGACTAGAGTCTTTAGATACAGAACAACTTATTCAAAAAAGTAAAAAAATCGTTACACAATATAGCTGGGATGAAATGACGCAAAAAACGTTGGATACGTACCGCTCATGCCTGCAAAAGTAGCTCTCATTTACGATCGCGTGAATACACCATATGGAGGTGCTGAAAAAGTCTTACTCGCCATTCACGAAGTATTTCCGGATGCACCTTTATACACTTCGGTATACGACGCAAAAAAAGCTCCTTGGGCAGCAGTTTTTGAAGTTAAAACTTCATTTTTACAAAAAATTCCATTTGCGGCTCGTTTTCATCGTTCACTTTCGCTCTTTATGCCACTTGCGTTTGAGTCGTTTGATTTATCGGCTTACGACTTAATTATCTCGATCACGAGTGCTGAAGCAAAAGGGGTTTTAACCAAACCCAACCAACTCCATATTTGTTACTTACTTACGCCGACTCGTTATCTCTGGAGTCATACGGAAGAATATCAAAAAAATATCTTGACCGGCTGGTTGAGAAAAATAATTTTTCGTTATCTGCGTTGGTGGGATGAAGCTGCAGCTTTACGACCAGATTTTTACATTCCCATTTCTCAACTTATCGCTGAACGCACACAACAGTACTACCACCGCCCAACTGAACAACATCTTTATCCAACTGTCGGATTAACAGCATCTCCTCCAGAACATCGGGATATTAAAAAACCAGAAAGCCTTCCCGATGAGTATTATCTGATCGTCTCACGCTTAGTTCCTTACAAAAAAATTGATTTAGCAATTGAGGTTTGTAAAAGACTCAACCGTAATTTAGTGATTATTGGTAACGGGCCAGACTTACAGCGTTTACAACAGATCGCCGGTGGTAAGTCGAGCATCGTATTCTTGAATGCTATACACGAGGATCAACTTGCCGCATACTATTATCATGCCAAAGCATTTTTGGCACCTGCTGAAGAAGATTTTGGAATCACGGTACTTGAAGCCCAACGTTTAGGTATTCCTGTGATCGTCTTTAATAAAAGTGGGGGAGCAGAAACCGTTGAAGAAGGTGTCTCAGGTATTCACTTTAGTGAGCACACACCTCAAGCATTAATGGAGGCAATTCACTTTCTCGAATCAAGAAAATGGGTGTCAGGCAAAATTCAAGAAACTGTCGTACAATACTCAGAGCAATCTTTTAAAGATCAGTTCAAAACACGTATCGAAATATTAGTAAGGGAGTATTTATGAATCAAGCTGAACATGTTTTCGCCGTCATTTTAGCAGGAGGTGGTGGCACCCGTTTATGGCCAAAATCTCGTAATAAAACCCCCAAGCAGTTTCTCAAGTTGACGAGTAAAGACACGATGGTTCAAGTCGCGGGTTTACGTGTGACAAAAGTGGTGCCTTGGAATCAAGTCATTGTGGTAACGAACCAAATGTATGTAAAAGAAATTCAAGACCAACTTCCACAAGTGCCTGCTGAAAATATTATCGCTGAACCAGAGAAAAAAGACACTGCAATGGCAATGCTCGTGGGAACGTTATTTGCCAAATCAAAAGATCCAGAAGCAATCGTCATTAATGGTGCGTCCGACCACGTGATTGTCGATGAAAAAGAGTTTGTGCACGTCATGGAAGCCGCAATTGAAATTGCCGCTGACAAAAAACAAATCGTCACCGTTGGGATTACTCCTACTCGCCCAGATACAGGCTTCGGCTATATCAAAATTGGAGAACACATGCGCAATGTCGATCATAGTCTGTCGGCATTTCGTGTGGATAGCTTCACTGAAAAACCAAATAGTGCAACGGCTCAAGCATTTCTTTCTACAGGAAAATATTTTTGGAATGCAAACATGTATGTCTGGTCAGCCGACGCATTGATTGAAGCATTTGAAAAGTACATGCCAGAAATGTATGCATTAACCAAGCCACTCGTTACAATGCAACCTGCTGAGTTTCACTCAGCATTAGCGGATATATATAAACAAGCCCAATCAATCTCAATTGATTACGCCATTTCCGAAAAAGCTGATAATCTTGTCTTAATTCCAGGCGACTTTGGTTGGAACGACGTCGGTGACTGGAAAGTTGTGTATGATTTAGGGAAGAAAGATTTGTCCGGAAACGTCATCGTTGGTGATAGTGATGTTTCGCATACGCTTGCGATCAGTTCGCAAAATAATTTAATTCACACTGGGAATCGACTCGTCGCACTCTATGGCGTAAATGACATGATCGTCGTCGACACCGATGAAATTTTATTGATTGTGCACAAAAATAACAGTCAAGACGTCAAAAAGATTGTTGAGCGTCTGAAAGAAGAAGGTAAAAAAGAGTATTTATAGATATGTCTTCATATGATGTTCAAAAGCGCTTGCTTGATGTGTTCATGGCCATAAGTCTGAGCATTTTATTTTTTCCGATCTGGATTTTCGTGCCGATCTTAATTTACTTTGACTCCGGATGGCCGGTTATTTTTCGGCACCGCCGAGTTGGCAAAGATGGCAAAGAGTTTAATTTATATAAATTTCGATCAATGGTCAAAGACGCTGACGACATTTTGCACAAACATGACAAAGAACTTCTGGAAAAATTTAAAAAAGGCGACTGGAAGCTCCAGGATGATCCACGCATTACCAAACTGGGGAAAGTGTTACGATCTTTAACGATTGATGAGTTTCCTCAATTGTATAATGTCCTCAAAGGTGACATGAGCATCGTGGGTCCCCGAGCGTATTTGGCAAAAGAACTCAAAGAGCAAGCAGAACGTTACCCTGAAACTAAAAAATACATTAACTTGATTCTTTCCGTAAAGCCTGGCATTACTGGCCCTTGGCAAACTGGCGGACGTAATGAAGTACCATTTGCAGTGAGAGCCAAAATGGATGCTGAGTACACGAAAAATCGTTCAATCTTGAATGATATTACCATCCTGTTAAAGACACCAAAGGCAATGATCTCGAAGTGGTGATCGATTTGATTTCTTTTGTTCTACTTACTAATTGTCTGGATTTTTTTTATACTATCGGTCTATGAATGACATGGGAACTTACATCAACGAAGAAACGCCCGCTCCATATTTTAATGAGCCCATCGAGACACAACCCGTTTCGTCAATACCACCCGTTGCTCCAGTTCAGCAACGAAGGTTTTTACCAAAACTTTGGCATAAAATTGTTTTTGCAATTTTGATTGTGCTTGTGGTGTTGTTCACGGCAGCAGGCACGATTGGGTTGTATACCTATTCTGTCGTCAATCAACTCAAAGCGCAGTCAGCTGACTTACAAGTCAGCGCTCACGCGACC
Source organism: Minisyncoccota bacterium (assembly GCA_003173865.1). GTDB lineage: Bacteria > Patescibacteriota > Microgenomatia > UBA1400 > PJMF01 > PJMF01. The sequence goes on along the minus strand of PJMF01000025.1, from coordinate 9,442 downwards.
TATGATCAATTTAAAGCACAAAACTTACCTGCCGCCCAAGATGGCGTAAAAACATTAGCTGAAAAAGTAAAAGCAATGCGCGCCACATATACGAAACTCAGTTTTTACAATGCAATTCCAGTGGTACATAGTTATTATCAAGATGGTATTCATGGCTTTAATGCTGCCGATGCAGGCTTGGCAGCAGGATTAAAATCGCTCGAAGCAATTACACCTTACGCCGATGTGCTGGGTTTTAAAGGCCAGGGAACATTTACTGGAGGTACAGCTGAAGACCGCTTGAAACTTATTTTAGAAACCCTCCAAAAAGTCACTCCAGTTTTGGATAATATTTCAGCCAACTTAAATGACATGAAGTCTGAGCTAGCGCAAATTGATCCAAATCGTTACCCCGAAAACTTTCAAGGTAAACCATTACGTTCTTATATTCACCAAGCTCAAGATGTGAGTAACGGCGCAGCAACTGCGTTGACACAATTTAGACCGGTGTTAGAGCAACTCCCAGCCGTAGCGGGTGGTGACGGCAAACGTCGCAAGTACTTTATTCTCTTCCAAAATAATAACGAGCTCAGACCAACTGGTGGTTTCATGACTGCGTACTCAATTATTAATGTGGAAAACGGCAAAGTCACTCCCGAAAGCTCCGATGATATTTATGCATTAGATAAGAAATTTAAGAAAAAAATTCCCATCCCAGAAATTTTGGGTAAGTACCTCACCACCGAGAAGTACTTTAACATTCGCGACATGAATATTTATCCTGACTTCAAACAATCCATGGATCTTTTCTTGAGTAATTATGCTGGACTGCCCGATGCGGATAAATCACTAGACGGAGTCATTAGCGTTGATACCAATGTGCTGGTCGATTTACTTAAAATTCTTGGCCCTGTTCAAGTAGATACGTACGGCACATTTACGGCTGAAAATTCACCAAAGTGTGACTGTCCTCAAATTATCTATGCACTTTCGGAAATTGCCGATCGACCAACTGCTTTTGTCAGACAAGATCGTAAAGGTATTCTGGGACCAATGATGCGCCAAATTTTAACGAAAGCATACACTGCTCCCAAAACACTCTGGCCACAACTCTTTGAAGCGGCATGGAAAAATATCCAAGGTCGCCACGTGCAGATGTACTTTATGGATCCAAATGCGCAAAGTGCCGCAGAAACTGCGGGTGCCGCTGGTCGTTTGCAATCTGATCCCAAAGCTCAAGATTTTATAGCCATTATTGATGCCAACTTAGGTGGTGCAAAATCCAATTTATTCACTACGACAGATATTCAACAAGAGGTTTCGGTACCAGCCAATGGTCAAATCACGAAAAAATTGACCTTAACGTATCGCAACAATCGCAAGGGTGATAACTGCAATCTTGAAGCTGGTTTACTCTGCTTGAATGCACAATTAAGAGATTGGAATCGAATTTATGTACCGAAAGGTTCAAAATTAGTGAATGCGCAGGGATACTCAGATGGGACAGCGAAACAATACGACGAGGGTGACTTCACGGTGATCGATGGTGAGTTTAAGCTTGAACCGATGAGTCAGTCAAAAATCGTAGTTGAGTATACGGTTCCATACACCGACACAACTACATATAAGTTAAAGATGTGGAAGCAAGCTGGTGTGAAAGATTTCCCAGTACTGATGGATGTCAATGGCGGTCAAGATAAATTAACTTTAGATAAGGATATTTACTACGAAACTAAGTTCTAAAGTGAGGTTTTTACTGTGTCTAGCCGTACCTCAACTCTTCAAGCCCTCGTATTGAAACGCAGTAATGTTGGGGAGGCCAACCGCCTCGTCACTATCTTGACTGCTGAAAGAGGAAAACTCACGTGCGTGGCGAAGGGCGTGCGCAAATTAAGTTCTTCACAAAGGGCTTTCCTGGAACCAGGAAATCATGTGTCGCTCCTTTTGGTTGAGACAAAATCTTTGCCTCTGCTTACTCAAACACGATTGATTAATGACTTTTCTGCTACAAAAAAATCCCTAACCAGTATTAAAAAACTTCAGGAAGTACTTGAGATCGTCGATCGACTCTTTCCTGAAGACGTAGAAGAGCAAGAGCTTTTTGAAAGTATTTTATCGATTGTTGAAGAGCTTGAGAAAAAAACATCGTCATTTCAGTTTATCCAACAGAAACTGAGTTTCGTAGTGACTCAGCTTGGTTATCAAGATATGAATGAGACCAAGTATACATCCATTCTTGACTATGTTTCTTCAATCGCGGAACGACCCTTACGCAGTTATGAGTTTTTAAGTGTCAAGAAAAATTAATCGTCTCAGGAAGATGTGATACACTAATCAGACACAAAAAAGAAAGGCTATATGAAGAAAAACACACCAATGATGATCGGGGTCGGAGTTGTAGTCGTCTTGCTCATTGGTGGAGGAGTGTTTATTTACAAGAAACTTACTGCCTCTTCGAGTGATAACACAGTTGCCCAGCAACCACAAAAGAAAAGAATTACCGATCCAGTCAATATTGTTGCCGAAAACGACCGTCCATACGTGACTGTTTCTCCAAAAGATATTCATAATATTACTTTGAAAGTTAATGAGTTAAAGAAACCAGCTACTTCTGCTGATTTTGAGTTAGAGTACCAAACAGGGACTAATCTCGAAGGTGCTGTTGGCGCAATCGCTTTAGATCACTTACCTGCTGCAAAAGATATTTTGTTAGGCAGTTGCAGTGCAGGTGGTGCTTGTCGGTATCATGAGGAAGTTGCAGGCGGTACATTGTTGCTGAAATTTTCTGGCGGCCCAGACAGCTACACACTCAAACAAGACTGGAAATACATTGAAAACAAAACACGCGAGACACAATTTAGTTCAAAAGATGCCTACTTTCAAATCGAGTCAAAGGATCTTGGTTTGCAAAAAATCTTAATTATTTACAATACACCTGGATTTCCCAAGAACTTGACTGGAACAGCAGTTTCTGAAGGCTATACGGTAAGTGCATTAACTCCTCTTCAAGGTAGTGCCAACGTCACAATCAGAATGAAAGAAGATGCTCCTAAAGCCGTCATCATGGGCTACGACGGCCAGAACTGGAAAGAGTTTCCTACGAAAGTGGACGGGAAGACCGCTACCGCGACTGTTAATTTGGTGCAACTCTATGTGGCGGTGAAGAAGTAACAAAATATGATCAACGGAGATTCCTTTTAAGTTTCTTTTTTCTTTTCTCTTTTTCATTGCTTAATGAGCTTTGGACCCTGCTTCTTAAATCTTCAATCTGCTTAGGTTCAATTTTTCTGAAAATAGTAAGTGTGGACAAATCACCTATTAATTCTGATAAATGTCTCTGACAAACCCGTTCACAATTTCTTTTTATCTGAGCCGGTGATCAATTCGTCCACAACGTAAAATGCCGAGTCTCAGAAAATAATTTTACTACCCCCTTAATTGCTGCATCTTTTGTATCTTCAATTTCAGTAAAAGAAAGATTGGGAAAAGACGGATTCATTGATAAATAAGTATTCAAAATTGCTAAGCAAACAATTTCTGACCAGCCTACTGGTGGTTCTGTAAATAAAAGACTTGAGCATTGGAGAGCTGCACTGAAAATGCTCTCAAAATCTCTTCTATCCTCCAAAGACAAATCGACTGATCGAGAAAAATAACTTACGAAGAAATCTGCATACAGAAATCTTGTGAGTTCAATATCGTCACTTTGATCTGGATTAACTTCGGGACTGGAAACCATTCTCTCAATTGTAGCATCATCGAATTTTTACCACCTTCGCCTATTTTTTGTCTTTACACCAGTCTTAATGTGTCTACAATAATCTCATATTTAAAAAGTGGTAAATAATGGTAAAGTATCTTATATAAATGTTTATAGGCAGATACTATCACACCATTGAAGAAAAAGGACGCGTTTCTTTACCAAAGAAGTTCCGGGAAGCTGGAAACGAATGGGTAATCACAAGGGGATTAGACGGCGGACTTTTTCTGTTCCTTAACAAAACATTTGCACAAGAAATGGAAAAATTGAGTCAACAAAGTTTTACCAAAAAAGCCCAACGCGACTTTATTCGTCTGATGACGAACGAAGCGCAAGAAGTTGAGCTTGACCAGTCTGGTAGACTTCTTCTTCCCGAGTATTTGCGAGCAACTGCCCAGCTCGCAAAAAACATCGTGATTGTAGGAAGCTACCAGCGGGTAGAACTCTGGGACCTTGAAAGATATCACACATACATTGATCAACTTGAAAAAAACGCTGCAGAAATCGCAGAGCAAAATTAATGCATATCACCGTCCTCCTTCACGAAGCAGTTGAAGCCTTACAGGTTACACCAGAACACTGGTACATCGACGGTACATTTGGCCGAGGTGGCCACACGGAAATGATTTTGCAGAAAGGCGGCAACGTCGTCGCTTTTGATGTTGATCAGGAAGCAATCGAGTTTGGCGAGAATGAGTTCGAAGAAGAAATTGCTCAAAAAAAATTAATTCTCCTTCGCGAAAACTTCGAAAAAATTGGTCACTTCGTTTCTTCATTAAACATTAAACCAAGCGGCGCGCTCTTTGATTTTGGTACTTCGACCGATCAGCTCAAAGACCAATCGAGAGGTTTTAGCTTTGAAGGTACAGCTGAGCTCGATATGAGAATGGATAATCGATTAGGGGTGAAAGCAAAAGACCTTCTCGCTCTCCTGAGTGAGAAGCAACTAGCAGACCTTTTCATCGAGTACGGCGGCGAACACGAAGCACGACGAATCGCTAAGTCGATCGTGTACTTCAGGGAGAAAGCTCCGATCACTACCACCGACCAACTGGTTCGGATTATTGAGAACGCAAAGTACGAGAAAAGATCTCATCTCAATCCCGCGACAAAAGTTTTTCAGGCGCTAAGAATTGCAGTGAATAGTGAACTAGACAGCATTGCGCAAGGTTTACCTCAAGCGCTGGAACTTCTCGAACCAGGCGGACACATTGTAACTATTGCATTTCACGAAGGAGAAGATCGCATTGTCAAGCAAATGTTTAAAACATGGGAACTCGAACATAAAGGACATCACTTAACAAAAGATATTATCGAGCCATCAGCTGAAGAGTTGGCGGCAAATAAAAGAGCACGAAGCGCGAAGATGCGCATTTTTGAAAAAAAATAAGAGATAAGTCACATGCAAACAAAGTTCAAAATGTACTACACCTTTTTAGCACTCTTGACGTTAGGCATGATTGCTCATACTATCTTCGTAGGAAGCCAGAGTGTTTCATACGGAATGCAAATTCACCAGTTAGAGGCTCAGAAGCAAGCTACTTTAAATAAAGAGCAAGCGCTGCGCCAACAAATTGAAGCAAGTAATTCTATCGCATTCATCTCAACCTCTGCTCTCAACGAGGGATATGTAGCTATAGACAACTTAGTTCCTGTAGCGCACACCACCACCGTTGCCATGAGACAGTAACATGCATACGTTGAGCCAGCATCGACGCACGAAAGTGGTCCTGATTATTTTAGATTTTCTTTTTCTTTGCTTAGTAGGAAGACTTTTTTATTGGCAAGTGCTGCACCGCTCTGATTTGCAAGCTCAGGCACAACTCCAATACACCAAAAGTGTTTCTGTGGCTGCGCATCGAGGTAAAATTTTTACCAGTGATGGTGCAACGTTAGTTACGAATAAAAATGTGTTTCGTTTATTTGCTGAGCCAGGGGTACTTCAAACTGATCCAGCCGCACTAGCCAATATGCTCGCGCCATTGCTCGTAACTCCAGATGCAATCGCGACGACAGCAGCGGAGATTCAATCTAAATTAAGTGATCCCAAATTAAAATGGGTGGCATTAAGAAACAAAGTTGATGAGTCTACGAAACAAAAAATCGATGGTCTTCATCTGCGTGGACTAGGCTTTGACCAGTATGAAACAAGAGATTATCCAGAAGCTTCGATGGCTGCGCAAGTGACGGGATTTGTCGGCAAAGACAAAGATGGCAATGATGTAGGTTACTTTGGAGTCGAAGGAGATCTTGATCGCGAACTAAAAGGTCACACCCAACAAAGTACTTTTCTCAAGGATGGCTTAGGATTTCGCTTACTTTTTGATCACAACCAAACTACTGAACAACAAGACGGTCGCAACGTCACGTTAACCCTTCGCCGTGACATTCAGTACATGGTTGAAGATATGCTGCGCAAAGGTCTGGAGTATTATCAATCTCCAGCTGGTGAAGTAATTGTGATGGATCCTAAAACTGGAAAAATCTTAGCCATGGCAGCCTCGCCCAGTTACGATCAAGCTCAGTTTCAAACTGCCGATCCAAGTACGTATAAAAATCCTTCACTGACTGATAGTTATGAGCCAGGCTCGATCTTTAAAGTATTGACGGTAGCCGCTGGAATTGACACCGGCGTCATTAAAGAAGATACGCCGTGCACGAAGTGTGCAGGCCCGCGTCAAATTGCAGAGTACTCCATTAAAACCTGGAACGATGAGTACACACCTAATATCACGATGAACGACGCACTTGCCAAATCAGATAACACCGCCATGATTTTTATTTCTGATTTACTCGGCAAAGATCGGTTTCTCGATTACGTACACCGTTTTAAAATTGGCGAACCCACCCATATTGAACTTCAAGAAGATACGGGAACCCCGCTACGCAAAGATAGTGAATGGAAACCAATTGATTTAGCAACTGGTTCGTTTGGGCAGGGTGTCGTCACTACAAGTATGCAAATGGTTCGTGCCGTTGGCGCGATTGCAAATCATGGCATTATGATGCGTCCAACTATTATTGAACACGTCAGTGATCCAGTTACGCACACTGATGTGGAGGTCCAACCGGTGGAAGAGGGCAGAGTGGTTTCTGCAGAAACTGCTGATACAGTGACGCGCATGATGGTCTACGCTGCGGACAAAGGTGAGTCGCACTGGACGGCTTCCAAAACACATTTAGCTGCAGCGAAAACTGGAACTGCTCAAGTCCCTGTGGCTGGTCACTATGATAAAGATCGCACAATTGCCAGTTTTATTGGTTTTGCCCCACCAAACGATCCCAAGTTCGTGATGATCGTGAAGTTAAAAGACACCAAAAAATCTCCTTGGGCGGCCGAAACGGCGGCGCCGCTGTGGTACCACATTGCAGATAAGTTGTATATGTTATTGAACGTGCCGGGGGATAGGTAGTTCAAGCAAATGTGTTTTTGTTACGGTTTTCGATAAACAAAAGATCCCGCCAAGGCGAGACACTTCATTGAAGTAGCGTCTTATAAAGTGTAACTCTCTAGCTCAAGCTTCAGGTACCCCGAAGGAACACTAGAGCACTCCATAAGTTATTATTGCATACTTCAATATTAAATTTATCATTTTTTAGACATGATTTAAAGGGTTAAAAATAAAAAAGACCTGGTTTCCCAGATCTATTTTATTAGAGCGGCGGTGCTAAATTGTGTCGCTCCTAAACTTAAGTTGAGTGTACCACTCGGGAACATCTAGGCACAACATAGTTTATTATTACCAGCTCTGTTGGGATTGTATCAAATTGAAATAACTGAATCAATAATTTTTTCTCAAAAATTATACGTAGTTGTAAAAGGACCCCCGTGAGGGGGTCCAGTCTGTAGGCTGCAAAAAATTGCAAGCGAGAAAAAAGGAAATAACGATTATTTTGGACGTCCCGGACGTTCAATAATGTCTAAAAACAATCTGAGATTGTAACGCCGCGGAACAATTACGGACATGAGCAACAACCCAAAGAAGGCCATGGACGGATCAATGCTCTTTGTGCCTAAAATATTTACCGCGAAGATATTCCACGATATTTCAAATACCCAAATGTGTAATAGAATTATTGCAATCCCCGTCATCCAAAGGATGACAACCCTCAAACAAGGAATTGCAATCTCCCTGAATGAACGCCAGATTCGGCTACTACGACTGAAACTTGGTTGGAACAACATGGTTTTTTCCTTTTTTTCTACAGAAAGTTTAAGCACGCACGATATCTACCCGTGAAGGGTTTAACCATGCGCACTAGTACTCTCTGTAAGGATGTTAAAGAACCAGAAAGTATTTCTGGCCTTAAAACGCGGGAAACCAAAAAGCCGCGCGGCAAAAAACCTTTTCTTATGCCTTATTTTACCCCAAATTGGGCCGAAAATCAATAATTATAGGCTCTCCTAAATAAGCTCCTCAAACCATCAGATTACCCCCTTCCGCTGCCTGAACTACGCTATAATAGCCCCATGTGGAAAGAGCTTGTTTACCACGCGAAAAAGCCGTATCACCTGGTTAAGACTGGTCTTTTAAAAGGCCTAGTGGCCCAGATCAAGTACGGTTTTCCCGCCAAGAAGCTCAAAATCATTAGCATTACGGGAACAGACGGCAAAACGACTTCGTCGACGCTCCTTTATCATGTCCTCAAGCAAGCAGGACTTAAAGTGGCCCTCCTGACCACCGTTGCCGCCTATATTGGTGAAGAAGAGATTGATACCGGCTTTCATGTGACGACTCCAGACCCATTGCAACTACAAAAGTTTATGCGGAAGATGGTGGACGAAGGGTTTGAGTACTTAGTGCTTGAGGCCACTTCTCATGGTATTTACCAGCAACGTTTGTGGGGAATTACACCCAACCTAGTGGGTATTACCAACATTACTAACGAGCACTTGGATTATCATGCAACCTACGATCTCTATTTAGAAGCAAAAGCAAGTCTCGCGAAGCGCGCCCAAACCGCAGTCATCAATGCAGACAATGAACTTTCGTTTTCTAAATTGAAAAAAGAATTAAGAGAAAGTAAGACTAAAATTCATACGTACTCTACCACTGACGCACTTCCCAAGAGTGTTGAGACTACGATCAATCAACGTTTTCCACAACTGTATAACCGCATGAATGCGCGTCTAGTCTACACAATTTCACAAATCATGAGTATTAAAGAAAAAGATTTTATTACGGCAACGAAACAATTTTCCGGAGTACCGGGCCGAATGGAAGAAGTCGGTGAGGTAAACAACATTAAAGTGATCGTTGATTTTGCACACACAGCAAACGGTCTGCTGCAAGCACTGACAAATTTGCGAAAGGATATGCGTGCGCAAAAACGTAAAGGTCGTTTGATCGCTGCCTTCGGTTGCGCTGGTTTACGCGATATTGCAAAACGTGTTTCCATGGGAAGAACGGGCGCGGAAGTCGCTGACCTCGCTATTTTTACTGCTGAAGATCCCCGCACTGAAAACGTATGGGGAATTATTCGCCAAATGAAACAAAACATCGCTCCGTATCACGCGAAAGTACTCTCGATTGCCGATCGTCGCGAAGCTATTTTCTTTGCAGTGCACAAACTTGCCCAGCCAGGTGACGTCATCGGTATTTTCGGCAAAGGCCACGAAAAAAGCATGTGTTACGGCACCACTGAGTATCCCTGGAGTGATGTCGCAGTAGCGAAAGAAGCACTCAATATGTTAAAACCTCA
>PJMF01000013.1 GCA_003173865.1 Minisyncoccota bacterium | reverse complement strand
TCAAGCGGTCAACGAGGACAGACTGTAAATCTGTTGGTTCACGCCTTCGTAGGTTCGAATCCTACACCTGGCACCGAGCAGAGCTCGGTGATATACTACACACTCTCAAGTTCAAATCAGGAGTTTTATGGCAAAAAAGAAAAAAGGACCACGTCAAGCTGTTGGCTTAAAGTGCAGTGTTTGCAGTGCTTTTGGCTACATTACCGAGTTCAACAAAAACAACGATCAACTCAAGAAACAAGCCGGTGGTGAGGGCGCATTTCCCCTTAATAAATATTGTTCAGTGTGTCGGAAGACTACGAAACACGTGGTTTCGAAGAAACTGAAGTAAAATTCTTTCTCAGTTTTTATGTTACAACGCTTAGAAGGCAAACTTCTCTTACCTCTGCTGGAGGCTATTACTAGAGAATTGGCAAAACATCACATTTTTGCAGTTGATTTAGATAATCCGAGGAGCGTCTCTAATAAGAACACTCAAATTGCTTTTGAGAAACAAATTTCATCATCTCCATTTGTTATGGGTTTGGGTTATAAAAATTTGCTTTTTTTTGGTGAAACACCAGATCATTTCTCTTTACAACGCTCAATTGCTAAAGTGTATCCATTTACACCAAGTTCTCGTTTCCAAATAGAAACAAGTGTGAATAAGGGAAGGAAAAACGAAGCTCCGCATGTTACACATATCGTGATTACGTGTGCTCATATTGAGGAGTTTCCCAAACTATATCAGTATCTGATAAGGCAATTACTTGATCTGAAAGAGATTTGGAAGCTCAGTGAAGATATACTTATTTTGACAGTGAATGTTGCTGTGGGCGATGGAAGCTTCTGTCAATATAAAGGCTTTCAGAGCCATTTTGATAGTAGAGGTTTTCGCGAAGGAGTAAAAGCGGAGATAGAGGAGAAATCTTTATTTGGAAGAGGTCATAGCAATCGAGGAATTGTTTTTCACAAATTAACAAAACGTTTGGCATCTGCACCTACGCATTTTGAAGCTGAATGGAAATTAGGTTTTAATGCGTATTCTGACGAAAATTTGATTTTATCTACTCGAAAATCACTCTTTCCGGGGAAGAGCGATATCTATGATCAGTCAGATCCTGAAGAGATGAAGCTCAATGTTGATTACGATGATCCTAGCCAACCAGATACAATTGATGTCTTCGAGTATCGACAAGGAGCGGTAATTTCGCTTGATGTATTAAATAACTTTGCTCAAGCACTCAAAGAACATGGTGAACCTGGATATACGAAAATAACTCTTCGATATACTCAAAGAGCCAGAGTGACGTTTTTGCTTTCTGATTTTCCGCTTACAGAAACAGATTATGTTGTGTGAGCCGCCTCAACAATCTTCTGACTCCCCAGCAAAAACAATTTTTCGATTCCAAACGCATGATTCATGGCGTGCTCGATCCAGCTCATTTTGCCACGCGCAGACTGCAGTACGATCAATTGCTCAACAATATGATCCACTTCGGCACGGCGGCTAATTTCTTTTTGTTCAAAAACTTGGCGGACTTTTTCTTCCCAAACACCCCATTCTTGCAACGTAAGGAGAAAACATCCCGCGGCGACGGCGTCATAGGCCATGTCTGCTGATGGTTTTGTGATGAAGCCATGTGCCCAGGGAAAGCCATATTTAATCAGGAGCTCATTCGCTTCTAGAAGATGTGGGTGGTGGAGTAAACGAAGTGATGCGTGTTGATGCGAAGCGGGACTGAGAGTGACGGAGTGCTGGTGTGCCAGTTGAGTTACCATTTCCGCAATATCTTTTTGAGTTCCGGCATAGACGAGTACCTGATATTTGGGTTCTTTATGGTTGAGAAGCGGCAAAAGCTGATTCAGCATTTTCTTCATTTCTTCTTTATTACTGCCAAGTCCGCCAGTGGTAATGCAGAGACGGAGTGGACCAGATCGCCAAGTAAGTTTGTGTTTGCGCGCGGCGATGATACGCGGATCAATCGGGGAGCCTGTGACGATAATCTGGTCTAAACGCACTTTTTTATGATGAATGCTAGCGAGTTCAAGAAATTCGAGTCTCGTCGCATCATCAAAAACGCAGAACTTGATATTTGGTCGTTCGACTTCCTGTAGATACTCTTCACGAACTTGTGGATCAGTCACCACTTGAATCACTTCTTTTCCTTGTGCAGCTAAAATATTGCCGGCCGCGATATGAAAACTGAAAATCGGTTTCTCGACATGCTCAGTAAGGTAGAGGAGCGGAGGAGTAATGCTCTGCAAGATCGGCAATTTGCTCCGACCAAATTGATCGATCCACGTTTTTATTTGATGCAAAAAAGAGTGGCGGATAATAATTTTCGCAATTTCTTCGGTAAGTTCTAGCTTAGACCACTGAGTTTGAGAAATATAATGCGTTGGGTCAACAATCCACGCTTTTTGTGGATCGATTTTGTTTCCCCAGATGTAGTTCGCAACCCCAAGTGCCATTGAAAAATGCGCACGAGAGAGCACGATGTCTTGATCTTGGCGAAACGTTCCGGCCACAGTCACAATCGGTAGTTGTGTAGCTGCAAGCAACTCTCGATCTCGACGATATAAATCAGTTAACTGCGCAGGAAGCAAACTCATGTGTGTAAGTGTAAGGAAAATCACGATCCAATCCAAGGTTGAAAAATAATTCAAATTCTATTAATATGAGAATATGATTCACTCTGATTTAGAAAAATCATCTGCTATGCAATTACGAGAAGAAGGTCACTCTTTTCAAGAAATTGCTGACATGACGAAAATTCCGAAAGGAACTGTGCGCCACTGGACGCATACACTTATTCTGAGTGATAAAGCGAAAGAAAGACTCGCCAAAAGAAAAGGGTTCGGTGGTGCGAAAGGGCGCGCGGTAATGAATCAGAAACGAAAGGAAATCAAAGATGAGTTGTATAAGAGGGTAATGGGTGAGTTGAGTAAAGTAGACCTGAATCCAACTTTGCAGAAGCTTCTATGCTCAATGTTATTTTGGGCGGAGGGAAAGAAAGTAACTGAAGTAATAGGTTTTACTAACTCAGATCCCAAAATGATGTCTGTTTTCTTGAGAGTTTTAAGGGCTGCCTTTCCTATTGACGAGAAAAAGTTGCGAGTGTTAGTCCATCTGCATTCTTACCATAACGAAGACGAAGTGAAAGCTTTTTGGTCGGAAGTTACGCAAATCCCCCTCACACAATTTACCAAGTCTTATATCAAGCAAAACACCGGAAAACGAAAGAGGGAGGGTTACATGGGTACCCTCTCACTGAGATATTACAGTGCGCGAATTGCTCAAGAGCTGTTTGCAACGTATAATACCCTTACGCTTTTACTTGATAGGGGTATCGGTTAACTGGTTAAACCATCAGACTCCAAATCTGAGACTGGGGGTTCGAGTCCCTCTACCCCTGCAGATTATGCAAATTAGGAGTTGAAATACTAATTTACATAGTATATTATTGGTCACATGATAAAGAGAATTATTGCAGATAAAGTTTTGGAACTAGCCAATAAATACCCTGTTGTCTCGATCACTGGCCCACGGCAATCTGGGAAAACAAGCTTAGCTCAAGGGCTTTTCCCCAACTACATATACGTTAATTTAGAAAATTTAGACACCTTAGCCTTAGCAAAAGCTGACCCCAAGGGGTTCCTAAAAATTGGTTCTGCTGAGCGGATGATTATTGACGAAGTTCAGAAATTTCCAGAGCTACTTTCGTATATTCAAGTTGAAGTAGATGCACAAAAAAAAGATGGTCAATTTATCATTACGGGTTCTCAAAATTTCGCCATTTCTCAACATATTTCCCAATCATTAGCTGGTAGAGTAGCCAACTTTACGTTGTTACCTCTTTCATACTCAGAATTAATAGAAAGTCCATATGCAAGTGAATTTTCAAAAAGCGATACAAGTATGCTCAAGGGATTTTATCCTCGTCCATTGATTAAAAATATCCAGCCTGAAGATTTTTATCGTGATTATTTGAGTACATATGTTGAAAGAGATGTTCGGCAAATTAAAAATATTGGAGATTTGAGCACTTTTCAAAGATTTTTGCAGTTACTTGCTGGGAGAGTAGGACAACTTGTGAACTTCTCTTCTTTAGCAAATGACGTGGGTGTGAATTATAAAACTATTGAGTCATGGTTGAGCATTCTAGAAGCAAGTTACATTACCTATGATTTACAGCCATATCATCAGAACTATGGAAAACGAGTGATTAAAACCCCCAAAGTCTATTTTTATGATGTTGGTTTGCTTTGTTATCTATTGAAAATCAACTCAATCACTGAGCTTGAAACACATTTTGCATACGGCCACATTTTTGAGAATTTTATTATCACCGAAATACTTAAAAGTAACTTCAATCAAAGAAAAAACGAGCAAATTTACTTCTGGCGCGATAGCAATGGTAATGAAGTCGATGCAATCATTGATTCCGGTGAAAGCAAACAAGGCATAGAAATAAAAGCAGCACGCACATTTAACCCAGAGATGTTAAAAGGTTTGTCAGTTTGGTTCACTTTAAATCCCACAAAGCATCACCCCACTACGCTTATTTATACGGGTGAAGGAGAACAGAAGGTTCACGAACACGATGTGACGAATTGGAAAACGTTTCTTAGGGACCTAGCTTAGCTGAGGGGAAAATTGATTCAGATCTTCCACCTTAAACCAAATCTGACGCTGTGTGCGCGGGGACAAAAGAACCACGAACTTGTGGTCTTTCAGACATCAAAAAATTCCTGATTTTCTCCACAAACCCCTGCAAATGCACTTTTTCCTCGAGTGAAATCTCCTTAGGTCTACAAGAAATCGGACCTATATGATATAATTATCGTCTATGCTAAAAAATGTAGAACTGGGTTCATGCATTCTACAGAGGTTAGAACAAAAGCTAGAACAGGATATCATCCGACTTGAATATGGTGTTCCTTCGAGTAAAGAGGCTTATACACTGATTCGAACTTTTACAGCAGCTGTTGGGAAAGACATTCCTAATGAAGTGCTTGAAGCAGTAGATATGGTCGAAAATGAAGCCCGAGAAGGACGACCTGGCGCTTTTTTTCTACGAATAATGCACCCTGATAAAGACGATACTATTGAAGTCTGGAGACGGAATACTTCAAATTAAATCGAAACCAAGTTTTCACTTCTTCTACCAGCCCCTGCAAGCAACTCGAACTTGAGTTATACTTCTCTATACGATATGTTTGAGCACCACAGATCTTCTTTACCTAATTCTGTTGTAGAACCTGAATTGAACTCGCGCAAAATATTTACAGACGAAGTGTGGGAAACAGATCGAGAAAGAGCGAACCGTATGGATCGTTTGTTTCTCCTAAAAAGAATGATCCAAGTTATTCGAGAGAGTTTAGGAGGGCCAAAAACAGAATTAGAAACACCGGAAGAGTTTTATAGAGAGTGGTTTGAGACTTCTGTTGATCAAGATCGCCTTTCTCAAATGTTTGCCCAACTTATCGCTTGCCCAGTTCCTTTTGAACAACGGACAAACTCCAACTACTACAAGTATCTAGAAAGATACTTGTTCTTTCTCGGGAACATGCTCTCTGAGCCAAGTACTGATCCCATATTTTACTTTACAATTTTGGAAAGTGGTGTACACGAACTATATACAAAAGAAGTTGTACAGCTCATCAAAAGTATCTATGAATTGAGAGAACAGGTGAGAGAAAAAGTTATAGGCCAAACATTCATGGGCCTGAGAAACAAAAAAGAAGCTTCTTCAATTACGTTACCCGAGCAATCAATAGTGCTTGAATTAACTCAAACAACAGACCGTGTTAGAAAGCAATTAGAAGAAATAAACGAAGGTATCAGTCTCCCCGACGAAAAGAGTACGCTTGTAGAGCTGGCAACATGGAGTCAAATGGAACAACGTTTTAGGAATAAGGAGAAAATTCGAAGAGCACTTGAAGATACGGGAGATGACCTCCCACCGCATTATTTTCCTGAAGAAGTCTCTCATGTTCTTTTTTTTGGGCAAGGAGCATTGAGTGATGTTACCGGGGAAAATGATCAACCTCAAAGAGCAACTCCTGTGAGTAGCGTACTTATAGAGCTGTTTAAAGACTTACATCGTTTTGAACAAAAACTGCAATCAGGTGACATCATACAAAATAAACAAGGCGATTCAACTGTCGAGATACACAAGAAAATTGTATCAATGGAAAAGCTTTTTGACGCACTTGCTCTGCTCGATGCAGCAATTGCGGAGTTGTATGCTATCGTGGAGAAAGTCATGCTCCCTAATACAGAAATACCTTTCGATTCGGTTGACAATGCTCCGTACCTTGGCGATAGTGAGGATATAGATGACGATAAAGAATCATAGTTCGATCGATTTGTCTTTTTGCCACGCCCGGACTATAACCGCCACCATGACATTTATTTAAAAATGTCCCTCACTTAGTGATAAAAACCGAGTCTGTAAGTTCAAGTGTTCTGTTTTTACTCTAGCATGCCTCAGGAATACCGAGAACTAGGCCATGCAAGAACTTACATTTAAGTCGATGGAGTTTGTGGAAAAGTTGGATAAAGTCTAGCTGTACCTTAAACAAATCTGCCGCTGTGCATACTAGGTTAGAAGGAAAGTTGATGTATGCTTATTGAGTCAGTAAAAATTCCTTACTTCTTCCACCAACCCCTGCAAAAAAGTTATCATCCATGTACCAATCGCCTTCAGTAAAAATAATTGTACGCGATCCATCTGACTGTTTTATTGTCTTAGTTGTTCCAGTCGCGTGAGGTTGGTTGGAACGGAGAAGAAAGCTTCGAAGAGATTTTAAATAAAATGCAGTTTGGGCCATTCGCATCTATTTAAATTTAAATGTAGCGAGTTGAAAAATCCAATAAAAAGATCCAATGCCGACGGCGAGAATTACCACAATCAAACACGCAACCAAGATCATTTTCACTTTTTGACTCTTCTCATACTCCGTTTGATTGATCCAATATCTCCCATCGTCTGTCTTTTGCAGGTACTTTGACCCAGGTCTTACCTGATTAAAAAGAAAATCTCTGAATTGTTGCTCACTCAGCGGGACTGCTGTCTCCGGAGAAAAAGCATTCTTTTCGCGTAGATACGCTAAGCCTTTTTGGAACTTCATACTTACCCAAATTGAAAGCAAAAGAAGAGGTATCACTACAAAAACATAAGCATTCAAAGATAAAATTAGCGACATATTTTTAATATATCATGTTTTTTCGTTAAAATCCTGTCATGCTTCAATTTCCTAGTCCTTTAGCTTATTTTGGACATTCTGTCCCTCTTTTTGTCTTCTGGCGCTATAATTTACCCATGATTGACTCTTCTCCTATCCTACAGATTTTGTCCGACGCTGCAAAAAAATCTGCAGCGCAAGTCAACGTTTATTTTGAAGAACGACTCGAACCTCAGTTTAAATCTTCTCGTCAGGATCTAGTGACTAAAGCGGATATTGAAAGTCAAACGTGTATTCAGGAAGCTATTATTCAAGGAATGGTCAAACTTGGGATTTCCGAAACAGAGATTGGTTTTATTGGAGAAGAAAACGGATTGCATAAAAAAGGAAAATATATGTTTGCAATTGATCCGATTGATGGGACTACAAACTTCGCATCAGGAATAGAATACTTCGTCATTTCTATTGGTTGTTTTGTAGATGGCGAACTGATGTATGGAGTTCTCTACGAGCCACTCACAAATACAAGCTATCTTGCCGAAAAAGGAAAGGGTGCGATAAAGATACGGAGCAATCGGGAAGTTAGCCTGAGTATTGAGATGAAGTCATTGAAGGATTCAATGGTGGCAACTTATCTTCATTCAGATGAGATTCTGCGGGAAAAAGAGTTGAGTTTTGTAAAAAATATTTTTCCATCTGTCCGAGGTGTAAGAATGATGGGAGCCGGTGCACTAGATCTCGTGAAAGTGGCGGATAATACTTTCCAAGTATGTATGTTTATGAAAAGTAATATCTGGGATATTGCGGCTGCAACACTCGTTATCGAAGAATCGGGAGGAGTGATAGCTTCTTTAACAGGTAAAGAACTTGCTTTTGAGTTAAATGACTTAGGAAAAATATATCCTGTTGTTGCTTGTCATCCTAGTAATCTTGAATCAGTGTTGGGGTTCTTGAGATAAGTTATCACGTTTGCCACCAATCACTCCAAAAAGTGCGCCAGTTTTGCAACGTTTCAAAAAACCGTGAATTAGCACTGCTTTGAGCAACAAATTCACTATAAATTAACAAAAAACAGTGAATTTGCCATAATTCACTCATGCCTACTTCAAGTCCATTTCGAGAGAGAATTAAACTCCTTAAGCAAGAGTATGACCAATTAAAGTCTGGTAAAGAATCTTTGTTGCAATTACTTGACGAGGCTGAAATCTCTGAAGCAGTTTATAACTCTAATGCGATTGAGGACTCCACTCTGACTCTGCGAGAAACTGAGAAAATTTTGTTAGAAATGGAAGTATCTCGTGATGTTTCTTTAAGAGAAATATTTGAAGCGAAAAACTTAGCGCGAGTAATCGAGTACGTCCGCTCAAAAGTGCGTGATGAGGAGATGATTTTTGAGCAGATTTTATTATTGCATCAAATGTTACTTGGAAATATTGATGACAAAATTGCTGGCAGATTCCGTAAAAAAGGAGAGTATGTCAGAGTCGGAGCTCATGTTGCGCTAGCTCTCGAGCATCTCGAAAGAATGATTGAAGAAATACTCATTGAATATTCGAGTGATTTTGAAACAATTCATCCGTTCAATGATGGGAATGGCCGAATTGGCCGAGTGCTTATTAATTATCAACTCCAACAATTGGGTTTTCCGAGCATTATTATTAGAGACAAAGAGAAGCAAACATATTATCGAGGTTTTCATGAGTATAAATACGAACAAAATACAAAACCAATGGGAAAAGTGATTGCACTAGCTGTGGTTGAATCCTTACACAAAAGGACAACCTACTTGAGAGGAGATACTATTATGCCTTTGGTTGAGTATGCTCAAAAACTGGGAAAGCCAGCTCCAATAATACTTAATGCAGCTTTACGCCAAACAATTCCAGCTTTTCGCGAAAAAGGAGTGTGGAAGATTGGGAAAAAGTATTAAAGTAAGTTCTCTCTTTCGGAAGGTTGGAGCATTGTTAATGTCAATAAACTAAAACGTTGCTTGGTTTCGCGATACGCATAATTTAGCGAGGCATTGGACTCAACGCTAACCTTAAAGTAATTGCCCAATGCAAGCTGCAAAGCTTCTTGGAACACCGTTCCGGTAATTTCTGATACGGAAAAATATATTGGATCAAGTGTAACACCTTGAGCTCTACCGTGTTTGTCAAAAAGTCTCGTAAACCAATCTTGCCAGAGTGTTGAATTCGTAAGTCTTTCGTAAAATTGAGGCGAGGGATCTGGTAAATTTCTCTTGTATCTTTCTCTTGTTACCATTAATTGTGCGTAGATATCTTGTTTATTATTGTTGGTACGATCATCTGCTTTTTCTTCAGGTTTTGCGCTTTGTTTGTTAGTTTGTTGCAACTCTTTAGCCTTCACAATAGCAGCGTTCATTGCATCTACAATCAATGCTGTTAATTGATCTTCAAGTTTCACAGGTTCTACTTGTTCTGTAGGTTTATTTTCTGTTTGTTGAGCTGCCGCTTCAGCAGAAGAAGGAGCTAGCTCTGCTTTTTTTATCAATTCAGTAGCATTGTTTACCCATCGCCTTTGAGCATCGGTATCAAAGTTGATAGTTGCATCAATTTGCTTTGACGCTGGGGTATTTCTTTGTTTTTCAACCGAAGATACATTTAATGAGTTAAAAATATGTACTAATTGTGAATTCACTGGCATTGGCAACTGACTTTCGGCAATAAGAAGATAACACCGGTTTATGTAAGCTGCTAATACTGGGTTTACTTCTTCTATAAGTGGAATCACAACGCGTTCATCTTTTGGTTGATGCCACAAAGAGGTTGCTTTTACTAATAAAGTGATTCTATTGTTGGTGGCGAGGTCTTTAATTACCTGTGGGTCAGTTGGGAGAGTAAATATGGCGGTACACGTATCAACAGAGGTCTCATCGTTGAGATCTAAGCTTGCCACAAGTCTATTACTCTCAGGGCTGTGCCAATTATCTTTAGCAGGAACATTCTGATGTGAGGTATACTTATCGATGCTCATCTCAGCTACTTGCAGATTTTCGCCACTATCACGAACAACGTAAATCAAAATTCTGTTATGGCCCCTTTTCTCAACTGTAAGAGAAAGTTGTATTGGTTCTCCCGGAATTAATTGCTTGGTAAGCAAAGAGACGTTGAGTTCTGTGGGAGGAAAAGGGCGACGTTCCACTTTAGGAGAGCCTAGGGAAGCTATCGCAGTCATTTCTTTAGTACTTACAGTAGTGACCATAGAGTCCTTCTTTTTTTTAAGTTCTTGATTTTACCATGATAATATATTTATATGGAGGCAAATTCCAAACAAAAAACCGTCCTAGACCGTGTTCCTCAACCTTGGCGAAGTCTCCTGGCCATTTTTTTTGGAGCTTTTTTCGTTCTCTACTATCCTTTTACGCAATGGCTACCAAGCTTACTTTTTAACTCATCAAGTGCGTACTTCATTCTAGTAATCTTTGCGATTACTTCTGCTGCCGTTATACTGAGTATTCCCATCTACCTTGGTCTATATCTGTACTTCAACTGGCCGATATATACATTTACTAAACATCCTGATCAAAAAACATTTTGGAGGATTGCTTTTCATCCAGAAATACTTAAATTAATACTTATTGGACTCATTTTTGCTTTGAGTGGAGGATATTTTTTGCAAAAAACGATCAGCGATCTTCAGTATGGACCACAGCAATTTACTGGTCAGTGTGCGGTTGAAAAAGAAGTGACTCATGGAAGAGGAAGTCACACCAGCTACTATGTATTACCTCTACATAAAGGACAGCGTTTCCCAGATGCCGATCAGGTGAGAGATGAAGGCATCTATATAAATTGGGAGGTTTTTCCTTGGTTATCAGATAACTCAACAGAAAATACGGTTTTTCCGTGTAAAAGAACTGTTTCGATGTTATTTTTTTCTGATTTGAGAGTGCTGTGGAAGATTTGGTGAGAAATTACTCAGGGAGACCAAGCCCAAAAAACTGAAAAAAATCAGCGGATTGAATATAGTAGTGTTACTATTATATAAGGTATATATATGACAGAAAAGACGGTTGCAAATCCTCCGATGAATCGTAGAGAGTTCATGAAATTGACTGCTGCAGCAGTGGGGAGATTGCTTATCAGTGGGATGCCCCGCAAGAATCTTCCTGTTCGTGAAACTTTTGCTCCTACTACAGTCAAAGAGAATGAAACCGCTTCTCAACTAAAAAAAGAAATAGAACAGAAGTTTGATATTCGTATCCGTACGCTTATCGAGGTGTATAAAGAGCATAGTCTTAGTTATTCTCAAACAGAATTTCCAGACATGCCTTTAGAGTGGGATAAAGAGAGACTCCAGGTTTTGCAAGAGTGTCTTGCTGCTCTACCTCCACATTTCTACCAAAATAAAGATGGAGTAAAGTTGACAATTTTATTAGGAGATCAAAATGTTCCAGGAGAGTACTCTCATCTTTATAAACTAGCTCCTTACTCAGTTGAGGTAAATATACATAAAGACTTCATGGCATCAGATCCACTTTTTACTCCAGACAGAATACATTCAGAGATCGCTCTTGCTCATGAGCTCACTCATCTACAGATTCCTGTTACTGATCACATTGAAAATAATTTCTTAACAGAGATGTCTCCCTGGTACGATCGCATTACCGAGATCATTGGCGAACCGTATGAAGTTTTTGCTCCTAAAAAACTTCTTGAAGTACAGGATAAAAGAGATTCTTTTCATCCAAAGTTTTATGCAAATATTGGCTGGCTTGAGGATAAAAAAAATTATCCTCTTTCAGAAACAGACAGGATAGCGTTCGAGTTTTGGAAGTATCAAGAATATGTGCTGACCCAGAAGGAAAATTATAACGAGTATATCGCGGTCCTTTCGCAAAATTATTTTCAAGGTATTTTGATGAAAGATCCAGATTACTTTGTTCGTTTTTATACGATGGAGGTTGGGGAAGAGAAAGCGAAACAATTAAAACAGTTTGTGGAAGAGTATATTTGGAGGAATGGAAAAAAGACTTGACCCCGCAAATTGACTTTTATCAAAATCACAGAAAGATTGGGCGTTGAGGCATGAGCAAGTAAGAAAAGTCTAACCTTCGGTGCTACAATCCACCATTAATATGTTGCGAAGTTGTGCGAGTGGAGTAGAAGCATTGAGAAGATGTGCTCCAATAGATCCTATTGCAGAGTCTTTATTCAACACTCAACAAGATCTCTGCAAGTTTCCTTCTCCTCATGTTTTGTTGAATTTGCAACGAGAAATGCTTGCCTTGGGTCAAGAAGAAACTCGTAAACGTCTGACGCAAATACTGGGAAAAGGAGTGTGGTTTAGTCCCAATGTTGCGGTTGCATGTAGTATTACTATTCCGCCTCGAAAAGTTTGTTTTGTGCCTGTTCTTTTGCCTCAAGAAATGAAGCCACTTTTAGAGCTGGATGATTTTGTTTTCTCGGTGTTGGGAGTCCATACACGTAGTCGTCTTGCGCAACTTGGCTTGGAGATTCCGCCGATGGCGAGTGAAGTATTCTTGAGAAGGAATGGAGGAGTGCCGTGCGTTCCAGTGATCAATCATGTTGATCGTCCTATTTCTCTTAAGAAAGAAGACGGTTTATTTAACTTTTATTTTTGGAGTGGTGATACTTTAAAAGGAGAGAAATTAACGCAGTTGGTTGGGAAAGAAAAAGAAGTTTCTTTTCTTGTCAGTGAAAAGGGTGAAGAAACTCCAGAGGGAAAAAATTGGCGGTGGTTACGACAAGAAAATAACAAATTGATCAGTGGTGTAGAGTTGTTTCTCAAGCCAGATAGTTTCCAAATGATGCCACCTCATCCAGAAGTGGCGATTATTCATTCTGGGTCGAGTCATTTAGATATTCGGCGAGCTATTGATCAATATTTTTGCCGCGAGGATGAAGAGGCGCTCAATCCCCAACAACTTTATATTGCTGAAGTTGCAGTATGGCTTAAAATTATGCCTGGGTTTTTTGGCATTTTAGACCAGCGAACTACGCAGTCTGACAAGGATTCTGCAGTAGGCTACCAAACAAACTCACTTTTACTCCAAGGCGGAAATACCAATAGTTTCGTGCGAGTAGAAATTGTCGGAGTGAAAAATAAGCAGGCTTCTGTCCGTGTCTACTTTGCCCCGGCTGCAGGATAGTTTTCATTTCCTTAGATAGAGAAAAATATTTCCTCTTTGTTTCTCGCATGGCCAGTGTGGAAACGCAAAGGTATTAGAAACAACTCGCGCGCCTGGTTTGAGTTCGCGGAGGAGTTTCTGTTCGAGTTTTGGCATAGTAGCAACGCTGGTATATAACGTAATGACGTCATATTGACTTAAATCGGCAGACCAAAAGCTTTTTAAATAAATACGTGCTTGGTGGGTTAATCCAGCGTTTTTGATTTTCTTGCGCGATTGATACACCAATGTTGGACTGTTCTCAAATCCATCACTCAAAGCGCCTTTCTGTGCTGCTGCAATGACAATTTTGCCATTACCAGAACCAAGATCTGCTAACCTTTCACCTTCTTGAAGTTGGGCCATTTTTAACATGAGGTCAGTGGACGCATCGTTACTTGGAATAAAGACTGGACCGTGGAGAATGGGAATCTTCCACATGATCCAATGACCGAGCCAGAGATAAGCTGCGGTCACGGGAAGCGAAATCATGCCAGCAATAACCCAACTCAAGAGCATTTCTCCATTATAGATGAGGAAGGGCAACTTTTGGTTGCCCCTCCTAAAGTTATGGCACAAGTCTTACGGAGTTGGTGTACTGAGACTCGTTCCCACCCAGAGAAGGATGCGGGCGCCGAGTATCCAGGTGTTTGGATTTTTCAGTATTGAAGTGATAACACTCGTTTTTGGTTGTGGCAACTTGATACTTGAGAGTGTTTTAACGACTGGCATAGGAGTAGCGACAGTAGTCGTGGTTTTTGCCATTGCCTTTGGTGCCTGAGTTAATCCCACTAACGCAAACATGACCGCTAAGACCAAAAATTTCTTTCCATTCATAAGAACCTCCTGATTAATTAATAATTACTCATACTGTCAGTACAGAGTTACGGAGTTTTCCACTTTACTGTTTTCGACATGCAAAAAAATCGATAATTATCAATGATGAGATCAAGAATAAAATTATTCAAAATCATCAAAAAGGAAAATCGATTGAAACCGAAAATCAGAAATTTTGAGAGAAGGTTATTCGCATTTATTTCGAGTAATGAGTTTTAGACATTCGTGCTTTATTCACACCACAGACCACTCCACCGATAATTTCTCTATGAGACGAATAAAATACAAAATAGGCTGTGAACAATACTGTTTACACTGCAGTGAAAATGCGGTGAATCTGCAAAAATTTTGATGATGATCAAATGCTGCTAAAATAAAAAAATGAAAGCAGCAAAACTTTTCTTACATTCTTCGCTTTTCAAACACGGTAAATTTTGAGCTGAAAATCTTAAAAATAACTATTTATCAATCTTTTTATCAAATCTAAACGCAACAATCACTCAATTGATTTTTCTGCTAAACGCTCATCTTCGCTGCGTTTCTCCTCTCGATAAACACTCGACTATTCATCCTATAACTAAAAAAGATTCGGTCTTCTTATGTTTCAGGAGTGACGTGGTTTTCAAGAGACGATGATCGCACCCACGTCTCTGCAATTGCTCACACAGCTCTCAAGTTTCTCGAAAACCACGTCACTCCTGATGTTTAATTAATGACAAGATCAAACACACAAGAGAAAATAAAGAAATGCAAAACTTGACTTTTACGTCTTCTCTAAGGAGTCGAATTTGGTTTTTAGTTCAAGTGCTTAGTAAATACCGCTGGCTAGTGGCTCGAGTGCTCCTACTTGAAGTAGTAATCTCTCTTCTTGGCGCCGTTATTCCATACTTTACTAAGCTCCAAGTCGATCAACTCCAAACTCGTGGCAATTTGGGAATCTTCGCGTTGCTTCTCTTGATTCCATTGATGATCGAGTTGGTGCGGATGTGGGTGGTAGACCGTTTTAATCGTCAAAGTGCAAGTAAATTTGATACAGAAGTCCAGCTTGATATCGAAAAGTATGTTTGGCAAAAACTTGATACACTCGATGCAGGATTCTTTGATAACAAAAGAAATCAGCGGATTTTATATTCTACGTTGAGTTCGACTCGCATCGTCAATAATTTCTTTCGTTTTATCAAGTATCGGCTCGGCAACATCACGACGATCTTAGCTATTATTCCGTTACTTGGCTTCATCAGTTGGCCTTTATTAATCTTTGTTTCCACAATTACTTTTTTACAGGTGTTCCTCAATGAGATATCTCGCAAACAAGAGTTTGCGTTAAGTGTCCTTGAAGATAGACAAAAAGAACGCTTTTGGAAGATCGATCAGGCACTGACAAACAACTTTCATATTTTAAAAGTGCTTGGTGCATCAGATACATTTGTTGAGCAATATATAGCGCTTTCTCGCGAGAGAGATCACTTAATGTGGCAACGTGAAGAATCAAATACGGTGCTCCGTAACTACGAATCAATGTTGGGAAGCACATTAATGTTGGGGGCGAGCTTGATGATTGGGTATCAAGTGTTTCATGGAGAATTGACCATTGGAACCTTTACTTTAGTTATCGCCTATACGATGCAATTAAATGGTGTTTTCCGAGACATCTTGAATAGTATGAGAGAATGGCGAGATATCGGACTGCAATTTGATCGATTGCAATTTTTCTTTATGTTAAGGTCGAGAACAAAGCGCAGTGATCAATTAGTGTTACCTCTGCACAATCCACAAAAGATCGTTTTTCAAACCGTTTACTTTACATTTCCCGATTTGTTTACTGAAGAACGCGAATACTTAACGATGATGGTGGAAAAAACCAAAGGATTTTTGAGTAAGTTTTCTTCGTATCACTACGAAAGTGAGTTTGAAGATTGGAAAAAAATTCTGGAAGAAGAAAACAATCAACCACCGGTCTTAAAAGGAGTGAACCTTCAATTAGAAAAGGGGAAAATTGTTGCTCTTCTCGGTCGTAACGGAGCAGGCAAGACCACAATTACTCATCTTTCGATGCATCACTACGAACCCAACGAGGGGAGTGTTTTCCTTGATGGTCATCGACTCTATGAATATGACCAAAATCAGTTAGTTCAGCAATTTGGTATTATTCAGCAGAGTCCATTTATTTTGGAACGATTTAGTATTCGTGAGAATCTTTTACTCGGAATGAAACAAAAAATTGATGAAAAAGAGCTCTGGCAATTACTAGAAGAACTTGATATCAAAAAGGTGATTGCGCAAATGCCTAAGCAGCTCGACACAGTTTTAGGTGAAGGTGCAAATCTTTCTGGTGGGCAAGAGCAGTTATTGGCGGTAGCGCGGGTACTTCTTCAAAAAAGACCATTTTTGATTTTTGATGAAGGGATGAATCAAATGGACATCGAGCATGAAACAAAGGTAGTCAATATGCTTAAAAAAGAATCAAAACAGAGCGGTATTTTATTTATTACCCATCGCATTACGACTGCGCGAAAAGCTGATTATATTTACATGTTGAATGACGGCAAAATCGCAGAAGAGGGAACCCATGACGAGCTCCTCGCACGGAAAGGTCTTTACTCGGCCTTTTGGAATATGCAGGTAATTGAGTGAAGAGCGTCTCGATATCTTATCATCAAACTCTTACGTAGCCCTTACACACGTTTGACAAGTGGGTTGTAATATATATCGAAATATATGTTGGGCACTTACTTCAAGCACTTGAAAAAAATCAAACAGTTAATCAAGAAAGAACTCAGACACTTTGGAATGTTGCCTGATCACTACTTGGTTCCACTGAGCTTCGCAATTCTATCAATGATGGTTCTCGTGAAGTATAACAATTTGGTGCACCATTTTAGTGGGGTCAATGGCACTACATTGACTTGGCGCGCAAACTGGTAGGTTCAATTTTCCCCTGGTTTCTCCTGTTGCAAACTCTCTGCGGTATAAGAAAATAAGCGAGATGAAAACCTGGCAAAAACTTCGTGCTCAGCCGCACTTACTCACCACATATTTAATGCGTGAGAAAGTGATTGATGCGATTCGTATTTTTTTCAAGCAAAATGGTTTTCATGAAGTTGATACACCGTTGTTAGCTGAACATCCTGGGACTGAACCGTATCTGGAAGTGTTTGAGACACAGTTAAAGTTTGATGATGGGGAAGAGAAGCGCGCCTTTTTATTAACCAGCCCTGAGTACGCAATGAAAAAATTGTTAGTCGCTGGACTGGGCAATATTTTTCAAATTTGTAAGTGTTTTCGTAATGGGGAAGGCAAAAGTGGCACGCATAATCCGGAATTTACGATCATGGAGTGGTATCGCTCTAACGCAGACTACACGGACATTATGCGGGATTGTGAGCACCTGTTTCAATCAATTTGGGATCACGTCACTCCTGAGGAATTCAAGAAAAGTCATCCGCGTTATCGGCTACAACATCAAGGAAAAGAATATGATCTCTCAACACCATGGGAACGCTTAAGCGTGGCCGAGGCATTTGAGAAGTATGCGGGAATTGATAAGGAGACGCTGATTTCTGAGGTGGCGCTGCCGAAGGCAGCGCAACAAAAGGGTTATCGAGTTGACCAACATACTACTTGGGAGTCTGTGTACAATCAAATTTTTCTGAATGAAATAGAACCTTTTCTCGGTCAAAAAAAACCAACCATTATTTATGACTATCCTGCCTCTCAAGCAGCTCTCTCGCGTAAGAAAGACAGTGATCCGCGTTTTGCAGAACGATTTGAGTTTTATTTAGTTGGAGTTGAGTTAGGAAATGCATTTTCCGAATTAACTGATGCAGACGAGCAAGAACGCCGTTTACTTGAAGAAGAAAAATTACGGGCGGCTCTAGGTAAGATTGTTTACACACACGATCCCGATTTTATCGACGCTTTGCGCGCTGGAATGCCCCGTGCTGGGGGCATTGCAGTCGGTATTGACCGCATTGTCATGCTTTTTGCCAACGCATCCTCAATTAAAGAGACTCTGTTTTTTCCTGTTGAAGATATGTTTGATGAATAAAGTATAATTACTCCCTATGAAGCGTCTTCAAGGTTTTACGGCTTTATTGCTTGCTACAGCGATCTTTGGCTCGATGGGTGTACTTGTTCGTTATCTTAATTACGATCTGACTGTGTATCAACAGATTATATTTCGAAACATCTTGGCGTTGATCATTGCTGTTGCAATTATCCTTCTCACAAAGAAAAAAATTGACTTTAAGGCAGTGCCGAAAAAGTATTTATTTCTTTTTACTTTTGCGTTCCCTTTGTCTGTGCTGTGTTTTACTTTCTCTGTCTTATATACCAAGATTATCGTCACCACGATGAGCTTGTATGTGAGTTCGCTGGTGGGATCATTGATAATTGGTTCTGTTTTTTTTAAAGATAAATTAACTCGATCAAAAATGATTGCTTTAGGTACGATCGCAATTGGATTGATTGTCTATGCATATCCATTTTCAGTTGCCCAACTCAATGTTGGTTTTTGGATGGGTTTAGCTGCAGGCGGGTTTGACGCAATCGCAAACTCTTTCCGGAGACATTTAGCTGGCAAAATGGATAGATTAGTCTTGGCTTGCTTGCCGATCATCGGGGGAGCGATTCTTTCTGTGAGTTTGCTCATGTACACTGGGCAGTCATTTTTTCCACATATTTCGACGTTGTCTTGGTTGATCGGGATCATGTTCGGTTTTTTCGTTCTCTCAATTTCTTACTTGACTTTAGTCGGATTTCAAAAATTTGATCTGAGTCTAGGGACAGTTGTGCTTTCTTCTGAACTTTTCTTATTTTTCAAGAAAAACCGTCTTTACAAGAGGTGATAGGAGCTCTTTTAATTATGACTGCTGTCACCATTTCTAACGCACATGAGCTATAATACGAGTATATGCCGATGATTAAAGGCGGAAATATCCGTAAGGGAAGCTATATTTTATTCAAAGACCAACCGTACTTGGTGACGAAAACCGAGTTCGTGAGTCCAGGAAAGGGTTCGGCGTTTACGCGTGCTCGTTTGAAGAACGTCAAAACTACTGCTACTCAGGAGTTTACCTTCAAGTCAGTCGAGACAGTCGAAGAACTCGATGTGCAGTCGCGTGAGATGCAGTTTCTTTATCTTGATGATGATGAAGTGGTCTTTATGGATCCTCGGACGTATGAACAAATCAACGTCAAGAAAGCTTTAATTGAAGATAAAGTTGGTTTCTTAACACCTGATGTTTTGGTATTTATTCTTTTATACGAAGATGAAGCAATTGGCGTTCGTTTTCCTCTCAATGTAAAGTTAAAAGTGACGTATGCCGAAGACGCCACTGCTGGCAATCGTGTCAATGCACCTAAAAAGCCAGTTACGGTGGAGACCGGTATGACGGTACAAGCCCCCTTATTTGTCAAAACGGGTGACGTCATCATTATTGACACGGAAACAGGCGAGTACATTTCCCGCGCAAATTAATTTTACAATTTCTGCAATTTCTCCTCGAAAAAAAGTGTGCGCAATTGACCTCCCAAAATGCATCTCCAGCACTACCTTTGAGTACATTCTATGAGTACTAAGCCCTTGCTTTTCTTTGGGTCTATTGATTTACTTTCTTTCCACACAATGACTTCGAAACGATGTGCTTTGAGGAACTCGATGAGTTTTGGTAAAAATTGGTGTGCGACGGGATGGAACTCAATGATCATTTTCTTGATCTGGTGAAGGTGGGACGCAGCAGCAGTTAATACTTCCTGTTCCGCGCCTTCGATGTCAAGTTTCACAAAATCCACAGGGTCTGTTAAAAAATTACTCAACGGAAGAGTAGGAACAGTGATTTCTTGACTTTTCTGGCTCCCAGTCCAAGCACCATATGTAAAACTGGCTGTGCTGTGCCACTGTTCATCACTGCTATCTGTAAAAAAAGTTTGTCGGCCGACTTGCGCAGCGAGTGCTGATTGAACGAGCGTGACATTTTGCAGATGATTTTGAGAAATGTTTTCTTCTAAAAGAGAAAAATTCAGTGGATGAGGTTCAATTGCAGTAATATGAGCCTGAGGATAAATTTTTTTAAAATACAGTGTTGCCAGGCCAATATGCGCACCAGCGTCGATGATGCGAGGCTCTCGGTTGTTAGTCTCGAAGTAGTAAGCACCCTGAGACCACACTTCACTTTTAATGCGATGATATTCTTCACCGTTTTGATATGAGATGGTGTAAGGACCTAGATGAGTCGAAAACATATCAGCATTATACCGTTTGTGGTATGATCTGGTGCTTGGAAAGGGGTTGTATGGCAAATTATCTAAAGCTTGTTGAAACAAATTTATCGCGAGATGTCTTTGAATCACTCAAAAGTCCTGATAAAAGCTGTAGAGAGGAAGCTTGGGAAAAAGCTCTTCCTGTATTGCAGACAATCGTTTTTGGAATTTTGAATCAAAAGTGGGACACACATGTAGATAATATTAATGAGCTTCGAGACAAAATAATCTTTAAATTTTATGAACATATTGAAACTTTTACTTACCACGGTTCTCATGCCTTAATAAAGTGGATCATTTTTACAACTAATAATGCGCTGAAAAACGTATATAGAAGTAATAGTAGAAATCCTAGGATTTCTTTGGAGCTGCTTGATCTAGATTTCACACATCTTCATGCTGAAGACCCTGAGGATGAATTCTTAGAATTAGAAGATGACTCTTCTCGAAGAGCCCTTGAGGCTATGTACAATGCACTGAAGCAACTTACCGTTCGAGAAAAAGAAGTATTCGACCTCTACTACACGGAAAAACTCATTTCAAGAGAAATTGCAGATAGATTGGGTAAGTCTGATACTTCGGTGAAAGCTTTACTGCATCGAGCAAAAGAAAAAATTCGAAAATATGTGAATGAGGCTATGTCTGTTACTACATCAGCAACCCGGTAACGAACTGCACAACCGGCGAAACCAAAAACGAAATCGGGGAAACTCCTTGATACCAAGGAAAAATCAGCGCAATTAAAACAAACATACCATATCGATTCATAAAGCTCTCATACTCATATGCAAGATCCCGAGGCAAAAAAGCCAAAAGAATTTTGCTGCCATCCAAAGGATAAACAGGCACTAAGTTAAAAATAGCCAAAACCACATTCACGATGAGAACTTCACTGGCCACGACTGCAAACAAGCTTAAAGATTGACCAGTTACCTTCAAGATCACAGAGATGAGTACTGCAATACAGATATTTGACGCAGGGCCTGCGAGCGCAATTAACGCGCTGTCGCGCACCGGATTTTTCAAGTTAAATGGGTTGAACTGGACTGGCTTCCCCCAACCAAATCGGACAAGCAGCATCGCAACTGTACCAAGTGGATCAAGGTGAGCAAGTGGATTAAGGGTCACTCGACCTTGCATTCGAGGGGTTGGATCACCTAAACGGTCAGCCACAAAGGCATGGGCGAACTCATGGATTGTTAACGAGAGAATTAATGCCCCAAAACTAATTAAAAAAATCACTGGGTTGGAAAAGAGAAGAGAGAGCATGGAATCATTATACCCTACGCAATTGCTCTAGTAGGGGTTTAATGATACAATCCATTCTCTGAACAAGGAGCCCTATGCCATATGCCATGAAGTATCCACAAGTTGCCCACATTGGCAATCGTGTTTCACACGCCAAAAATCGTACTAAACACGCCTTTAAGTACAACCTACACACAGTCACGATCCTCGTCGATGGTGTCAAACAAAGATTAAGAGTACCGAGTAGCATCTTAAAACAGCTCAAAAAGTCTGGAATGACTACCCACTTTAAGCCTGCGAAATAAGTGATTCGACTTGCTTCCAGTTGCTTTCGTTTTGTCCTTCAATTTTGACTCTCTCGAGAAGTAGTACTTCATTATCAGTAGTTGTGGCGCCTAAAATTTGCATTCTTTTTGGTCCTTTTAGAGTCGGGATGATTGTCCATAAGGTGGGCCACGGCATCAGTCCTTTACTTGCATGAGCAATTACTTGAGGCCAATGTCGGGACTTGGAGTACAACTCCATAACTAGAGCAGAGGTTGTGCCAACAATGGCGTCTTTTTGACCGATCATTGCCGATTGAACACAGCTCCAGTCGATAAATCCATCTTCTTTGGATAGGCGCCGCGCGATTGGTGTGGGTGACTCAGGGGGTTGAGCTTGAGGTTGTCGCTTGCCTTCGGCTAGATCGACGATGGTTTGTGCCAAGACTTTACTCACCAACGTAAAGCTGTGATTGTAGTACTCGGTTTGAGTCCAAGTGTTTTCTACTGCAAACAGAATTTGCTCGACCACTGGTCCAGTGTCCATTCCCATATTCATGATCATTAGGGTCACTGCTGATTCTTTTTCCCCGTTCATCAATACAAACTGTCCGGGCGAACTGCCGCGCCATCGAGGGAGGAGAGAAGGATGAATGTTTAACGGGGCAATGCGTGGAAGCTCCAATAGCCATTCAGGGATGAAGTAACCAAAATCAACCACCAGTAAAAAATCTGGTGGAGTTTCAGCACGGAGAATTTGTGTTTTTACTGATTGATCAATTTTTTTATCAATTAAAATCGTAGGAATGTTGCGCTCTTGGGCCAGGAGATGAAGTGAATTAGCAGTGAGAACTTGCTTGCGGCCAATTGGTTTAGGTTGAGGAGTCAGTATCCAGGTAACTTCAAAACGTCCATCGGCAAGTAAAGCTTCAGCACACATGCGGGTATGTTGAGTCGAGCCAGCAATGGAAACGGTATATGTGTTCATTGTGTTTGATGAATAAAAGCTTCTGCCATGTCGCGATCTATTTCATAGAGCTTTTTATTTCGAGGATTTTCTTTATATAAAGGCAGGTCGTACTTGAGCGAGTAGTCGATAAACAAGATACCATTTAAGTGGTCGGTCTCGTGTTGGATGACTCGAGCCGCAAAGTGCTCATAACGTTCTTCTACACTCAATAACTCGTCATCAACAATTTTTTGGTAGCGTAAACGAATCCATTCATAGCGGGGAACCGGACCATACACACCAGGAATCGAGAGACAGCCTTCCAAGGTTTCTTCTTTTTCAGTTGGTCCCAAGATTTGATGCGGACTTTGAGCAATGATTTCTGGGTTAATGTATACTTTGGTAGCTACCGGTCCGTCTTCACGTTTTCCGTCTTCAGTTAACTGCGTGACGAAAGCTCGCCAAGTGACGTCAACTTGAGGAGCAGCCAGCCCCACACCCTGGGGATTTTTTTTATTGACGAGGGTTTGTTCTAACTCACTCAAAAACTGCTTGATTTTTTTATCAACTTTTTGAATTGGTTGAGCTGTTTGACGTAAATGTGGATTTGGAACAGTAATAATCTTCATTTCGCAGGCTATTATACCTTTTTCTGCGGCTGGACAGGGGAGTGAAGCAGTATATCGAGTGCTTTCTTGGCTGTCTCATCACTGGGGGCAATTTTGTCCAAGATATATTGATATTGCTCAATCGCTTGCTTGTTGCGGTGTTCTGCAACAAATTCTTGGGCCAGGCTCAAGCGAGGTTGCTCATAGTCTGGTTTGAGTTCGATCGATTTCTCCAGATTTTCTACACCTCCCGTTTTATCGTCTAAGCCAAGTTCTACGAGGCCTAAGAAGTATCGTAACTTTGGATCAGTCGGTGAGAGCTCAATCGCTTGGTTCAGAGTATCTTTTGTTTTATATAAAAGAAGTGGTTGCAGCTGAGACAAGTTCATCAACACTTTGACGCGACTTTTGTAGAAATTCAGATTAACTGGATTCAGCTGCATCATTTGATCAGATGCTTCGATGGCTTGATTCGCTAACTGGGCTGCACTCGTTGCATCATCGTTAGCAGTTTCCACAGCCACCCGCGCATACGTAATCCCGAGCTCTTCATCAAATAAACCTTCATTGGGTGATTTTGCTGCAGCTTTGCGTAAATTCTCAACCCCTTTTACGAGCTGGCCCGCTTGGATTAACGCTTTACCGTAGGCATAGTCGTGGTCGGCTGTCCACATCGAGAAAGTAGAGTAAAGCAGTATCACGACCACGATACCAACCACGGCAAAGCCAATCATTGCCAGGCCTGTATCGGTTTCGTTTTCAGCTGCGTTTTCACCTTTGAACTCAATCAAGTGTTCTTTTCCATACAGTACCACTACGAAGGCGGGATAAAGAAAGAATAACGCACTTACCATGACAGTAGAAAAACCAAGCAAATTTGAGACACTCAGACCAATCAGGCTAGCTGAAATAGAAAGAGAAATAAATGGGTTACTTGCGTTGCGACTTATCCACACAGGCATCACGATAAAAAAACCGAGCATAACCACATAGGTACTGAAGCCCACAATACCCGTAGTAGCAAGATAGTTAAGGAACTCGTTATGCGCTTTATTATAAAGAAAATCCCACTCCGAGACGAGGTTGTGTTCAACTGGACGATCTTTATAGTAACTATACGCAAAAGTTTCCACTCCAGAACCAAAGATTGGGTATCGCTCCCACACTCTAAAAGCTCCAGTCCAGACTATGCGGCGAATCTCTGCCGATTCTGTACCGCCAATATCAAGTCTGTTCATTGGAGAAGCGGTTGCTGAGGGAGAGGTCACTGCCACTGGTGTTGGATCGGGCTTATGAAAAATTTCTCCTACACTGGGAGTATACGGAGTGCCGAAATACAGTGCAGTCAAGGTAAAAGCCGAAATAACTGCGATAGAAAAAAGAAAAGTTGTCATTGAGATCAATCGTAGAGATTTTCGGCGAATGGAGAAAAACAAGATGCCACATATCAAGAAAAGAGATTCCGTGGCAAAGCCGAGCATTCCCGATCGTGATTTTGTAAAAATAAGCGTCTCGAAGAGCAAGATGCTTGTGAAACCAAAAAAGCCACGTAACAAAAGATCTTTGAGTCTGGGTTTTTCGGCATTTTCCTCAAGCGCATGACCGGAAAGGACAAAACCGACCGGAATCAGTAAAATTGCGTAGGCGGCTAACCAGTTGGGTTGGCCAAAAGTGCCAAACACACGTGATTGAACATCCTGTATCCAACACGCGTCATTAAATACAGTATTAAACCACTCACTGGAAAAAACATTCCCGCTGCCGCGATGTTGGGATGTATTAATTAATAAACAACTTGGTGAGTGACCAAAATGTTCTGGAATTGCGTAAAGTGAAACAAGTAAAGCAGCCGCAAACAAAGTGATGATCAGTTTTTTTATCTGGTTTTTGGGAACATTGGTAATAAATGCATAAAATAAACTCACGTAACTCAGGACAGAAAGCAATCCACCGTTGAAGCGTGTGTAGTAGCCAAATATTGATGTATGAGGATGAATTGAAAAAATCGTTGACAACACCTGCGAGATCACAAACAAGAGAATCGGCCAGTCAAAAATACTGCGACGGACAAAAAACCGTTGCTGGGTAATCATTCGGCAGCACCAGAGTCCCAGAATAATGACGGTGTACGCATATACTAAAAGAATTTTATTGAACTCAAAAAGTTCTTCATTTACCCAAGTGAAAACGAGCGGCACAGTCAAAAAAAGCAGGTGAAAAGTAAAAATAATCGCTCGTTGCCAGTAATCAGGTTTATCAGTGTGAACACCCATGGGGAAATTATACATGATACTTTTCAAGTACTAGCAAACTTTGCTACACTAAATCCCTAACAGAAAGTTGGGAGCAGTATGACAGATCAAAATCAAAACAATTCGTACGTCGATAGTTACAGTCCACCAACGCCAGCAGCATCTGCTGCACCTACACCATCCGCACCGATGCCCACGCAACCTCCAGCTTCGTCAACTTCATCAGCCCCAGCAAGTGACACTGTTTCGCAAAGTCTTGAAGATCAAAATATTTTCGATTTACTGGGCGTCCAAGATGCTACAGATGAAGAGAAGGAAGGTTTTCTTGATGAGTTGCAGCAAGTTATTTGGGAGGATTTTTTAGAAAATGATGTCGAACTTTTAATTACGCAAGAAGAATTGGTTGAGTTTAAGAAAATTAGTGATCGACAAGATATCTCTGAAGAAGATCGTCAAAATAACATGATTGATTTTCTTGAAAAATTAATTCCAGATCTAGAAAAAATTATGTTAGAAAAAGCACTTGAGTTGAAAGAAGAAATGATGCGCGAAAGAGTGAATGAACTTCTTCAGTTAAATGCGCAGAAGCCAGACATCTTAGCGAAAGTACAACATGCACAAACGCTGATGAATGATCAGCGATGGCGTGATGCTGCGGATGAGTTGAACTCAATTCAATAGTATACTGTGGGTATGTACCGTTTTGTCGATGTGTTTACACGTTTGTTGCAGTCTGTGCATTTTGATCACCGAAATGTTCCGCGTGTACAGCTTGACCTTGGTTCGAGCAACACTCGTTTAATGGTCAACTCGAAAAAAGTATTTGATCAACCAACGCTGGTTGCTTTTCATCCTATCACTGGAAATGTCATTGCGATTGGAAATAATGCGCAAGAAATGAAAGGAAAAACTCCGCCGACGGTGAAGATTACTACACCTGTGCGGCGAGGACGCATTCTTGATGAAGAGGCGATGCAGCACTTTTTAACTGCGTTGTTGCAGATGTACCTTCCACATAAAGGGTCTGTGTATCCGTTTTTTCAAATGAATATCCATGTCGCAACGTCGTCATTTATTTCGCAAGCAGAAAAAGAAACACTTAGAAAGGTATTGAGGCAACTCGGATATGCAAAAGTAGTGTTTACGACAGAAGATCGCGTTGCTTTTGCGCATCTCAATAGTCGTCGACGTATGCCAAATGTTTCGGCACTCGTCGTGATTGGAGGCATGACAACTGAGATTTGTTTTTTTAATCATGGCGAGCGTGTAGCGCAAAAAGTACTCCCAATTGGAGGGGAAGATTTTACGAAGGCAGTTTTACGCGTGTTGCGTAAACGATATCACTGCGAAGTGAGTTGGCAATCTGCCGAGAAAGTCAAAAAACAAATTGGTCGAGTCGCAGTCGAACAGAATCAATTTAAACAGAGTGTGGTGAGGGGCAGAGATGTCTTAACCAGTTTACCGACAACAGTCTCCGTTTCATTTGAAAAATGTGAGGAAGAGTTTATGGATTTAGCGAGAGACATTCTCACGGGAATTCAAGAGCTTTGTCAGGACGTTCAACCACAGATCGTTGCCGAAGCATTCGAATCGGGCATTTTTCTTTCTGGCGGAGGCGCGATGCTAGAAGGTCTTGCTGAGTTTTTAGAACACCAACTCCAGACTCCAGTCATGCTATCTTCTACGGCATCGGATGACGTTATTTTTGGTCTATGTTTAATACATTAAATAAAAAGTTGCTCATTCAAGGAATCGTGATTCTTCTATTTGGAATCACAGAATTTTTAGGTTTGATGACTCCAGTACGAGGCATAGGAGAACGCTTATTTTCGCCGCTCCTTGGTTTTTCCACACAACTGATTGAGATCACTTTAATGCCCTATCACTTAGTGAAAAAAAATATGTTAGGGTATCAATACATTCGTGATCTTGAGCTAAAGTACTCTCAAGCGGCAGCAGAATCTGCTGAGTTAGCGAACTTGAGAGCAGAAAATGCCGAGCTTAGAGCACTCATCGAGAAAAAGGATTCTTTTCAATCCCTCAACAATCAAGTGATCATTGCACCAATTGTTTCTTACGGTCAACCATTTATTGGAAAGGGTCAAGAAGATGGGGTGAACGAGGGGAATCTGATTTTACTAGGTGATACATTTATTGGTCGCGTTGGCAAGACATCTGCACATCAAGCGGAAGTGATTCTTTTACAACAAGCAAGTTCTCAACCTGTCCTCGCCAAAACTGAGTCGGGAGTTTCAGGTGTCATCGTGGGTGATGGTAAACAGCTCGTCCTCAAAGAGTTGCCCACTGATACAGAAATTAAAACAGGAGAAAAAATTTCAAGTGAAGGTCAGCCTGGAGTGCCAAAAGGCATGTTTATTGGCACAGTCAAGGAAGTGCAAAAGCAAGCGAACTCATCAATGCAAACAGCTATCATCACTCAAGTTGCTTCTTTTTACGAAAGTCATATTGTTGAGGTAAAAGAATGAAAAATTTCTTTATTCATCTTTTTTACTTTCTCTTTTTCTTATTTTTCTTAACAATCGAGAGAGGAATTGGTTTGCCTATTTTAAGTGTGTTGTTTGCTGTACTGCAACTATTACTTTTAGAGGACTACTCGAGAGTATTCATGATCATACTAATGACTGTAGCGATCAGTGTAGTGTATGTGTTGCCTTTTTGGGTGGTGGCATTGCTGTTGGTGGCGCTGATTACGGTAGCCGAGTCACAACAAATTTTTCTGGGGATTGTGGGTGTGATTGGAGTAATTGGGTTACTTCTGCATTATCCTTTCACAGGTTGGAGTATTGTATCGGTGGGAGTTTCATTTGCTTTGGTGTTTCTCTTTTTGCGTTTTTTCTTTCAGTTTCGTCGGAAAAAAGGCATTTTAAGTATTTCAAAAAGGTTTACCACTCGTGAATAAAAAAGTTATTTCTCAGCGTTTTTTGCTTGTCAGTATCTTATTTTTGATTCTTTTTTGTGTCTTAGCAACTCGGCTGTTTGATGTGCAGGTGATGCAGGGAGATTTATTTTTAAAAAAAGCAGAACAAAATCGCTTTTATCGTTTAACTGTTCACGGCAACAGAGGTGTGTTTTTTGATCGATACGGAGATCCTATTGTACTCAATAATGAAAAGTACTATCGAGTTGATCGCCCTGATTTTTTGACCAAAACGCGGACGCCAATTACTCGAGAAGAAGGGCTACAGCTCATGGCCACTCAATCAGCATCAATCGAGACTTCAGCAGAGCGATTTTATCCGTATTCATCTGCACTTGCTCATGTGCTTGGTTACGTGGGTGGAGTTACGGCAGCTGATTTAAGGCGGGATGAAACGCTCTCTTCCGATCAACAAATTGGAAAAGCTGGTCTAGAAAGTCTCTATGATGAACAACTCCGCGGACGAGATGGTGAACAAATTTATGAAGTGAATGCAGTGGGACAGAAGCAACGGCTTGTTCAAGAAACTGCCGCCATGAGTGGGCAAGATCTCACAACTTCACTTGATCCATATCTCTCGGAAGTTGCGCAGCAGGCAATGGGCACGCAGCGAGGTGCCTTGATCGTCACCGATAGTCAAACAGGTGAGGTACTCGCATTGACGAGTTCACCGAGTTTTGATCCGAACGTACTGAGTAAAACATATCCGGAAGCAGACAAGGAACAACAACGCCGCAGTGTGGTGCAAAATTTATTTGCCGACCCACAAAATATTTTTTTTAATCGAGCAATTTCTGGCAACTACCCACCTGGTTCAATTTTTAAAATTGTGACTGCACTGGCTGGTTTAGAGTCGGAAAAAGTCAACTTATCGACACAAGTACTCGATGAAGGAAAGATTAAATTGGGCAATTATATTTTTGGAAATTGGTACTATCGGCAGTATGGCAAAGTAGAGGGACAGATTGGGATTGTACGGGCAATCGCGCGCAGTAATGATATTTTTTTCTATAAAGTGGCTGAGTGGACTGGCCCGAATGCCATCTCAACAATGGCCCATATGTTGGGATTCGGCGCGAAAACAGGCATTGATTTACCAGGTGAAATTCCTGGACTCGTGCCAGATCCAGATTGGAAGTTGCGAGTTAAAAATGAAAAGTGGTTTTTGGGTGACACATATCACTATGGAATTGGTCAAGGAGATTTATTAATCACACCGTTGCAGGCCGCTCAAATGACCCAGGCGATTTCTAATAATGGGACATTGTGTCAACTTTCGGTGGTGCATACTGATAAACGCAACTGTCGTGACGTAAACATTAAACAAGAAAACTTGAAGACAGTACTGGATGGGATGCTGGGTGCATGCTCGCGAGGTGGAACGGCATTTCCATTTTTTCCGTACAACGAACTGCACGTTAAACCAAACCAAGACATCGATGCAAATATTCAAGATGGGGCAATTTTATGTAAAACTGGCACTGCCGAGTTCGGTGAAGCAAATGAAAAAGGATATCGCAAGACGCACGGTGTCTTTACTTCAATTATTGGTTTGCCAGATTTTAAAAATGAAGCAAGCTCGAGTGCACAGCTCACTCCAGATTTACAGACACTCTATCAAAAGTGGCGGAGTAAAGTTGCAGTCACGGGTTTTCCGAGACGAATTACGATTACGATATTTGTGGAGAGTGATGATCAAAATCCCTATAAAGAAGGTTCGAAAGATGGTGGACCAATCGTGAAAACTTTGCTGTATTGGATGCTTGGGACGACCAAACCGTAATTTGTTACGGATTTTGTCATTTTTCTATCATAAAGTACGTTCATGAATCAAGAAGAACGACACATTTTAGTTGCGTTGATTTCTGTCCCGACGATCGGGAGACAAACAATTCGATCTCTACGCAAAGTAATAACTGATCAAAAATTGTCTTGGCAGTTGTTATGGAGCGGAAAAGAGCAGATCTACGATCGAGTTGGTCTCACTCAACCACAGCAAGCAGAGTTAACAAAATTTCAACGCAAGTTTTCGCCGGCGAGCTATCTGGAATTTTTAGCTGAGCGAAAGATTGCTGTCTTAACTGATGTAGATACGCAGTATCCACCGCTTCTTCGGCAAGTATACGATCCACCGTTGGTACTATTCGTGAAAGGTCCCGTAGAAAGGTTGACAGAGTTGCCAGTGGCAGTTGTAGGCACTCGGCATCCAAGTATCTATGGCAAGTTAGCAACAGAAAAATTAACGACGGAGCTGGTGTTTGCAGGCGCAACGATTATTTCTGGATTTATGTACGGCGTTGATTTGTTTGCCCACCAAACTGCGGTCAAGTGTGGTGGCTACTCAGTGGGGGTGCTTGGGTTTGGTTTCGATCATTTTTTTCCTCGGGTGGCTGCTCAATTTAAGGAGGAGTTTTTAGCGGCGGGCAATACCTTAATGACTGAGTTTTTACCTGAAGTGCCGCCATTGGCGGGGAACTTTCCCGTTAGAAATAGGATTGTGGCAGGTTTGAGTCTCGCTACGGTAGTTGTAGAAGCGGCTGCGAAAAGTGGTAGCTTAATTACTGCGCAGTGTGCTCTCGAAGCAGGGCGATTTGTGGGCGCTGTGCCTGGGCCAATCACGAGTGAAGTGAGCGACGGGACGCGCAATTTGCTCAATCAAGGAGCGGAGTTTGTGGGGAGTGCAGCTGATATTTTAGAAGAGCTAGGACTCTAGAAAGGACGGATAATGTGATATTATCCCCAGTGTATGAAACTTGTTTTGGTTGAATCACCAACGAAAGCCCGAAAGCTTACTACCTATTTAGGGAGTGGGTACATCGTTCGCGCCTCGATCGGTCATATTCGTGACTTGCCAAAATCAAAAATGGGAGTGGATATTGCTCATGACTTCGAGCCTGAGTATTTGATTCCTAAAGACAAAACGAAAGTGGTAAAAGAACTCAAGACCTTAGCGAAGGGCGCGGAACAGATTATTCTAGCCACCGACCCTGACCGAGAAGGAGAGGCGATTGGATGGCACTTGAAAGAAGTGTTAGGTGGCAAAGATGATGTGTTTGTTCGCGCGACATTTCATGAAATTACTAAATCGGCTATTCTCGATGCCATTGCCCATCCTCTTCAGCTCAATATGGATTTGGTGAATGCGCAGCAAGCTCGACGTGTTCTGGATCGTTTAGTTGGATACTCGGTATCACCAGTCTTATGGAAAAAAATTCGTTATGGATTATCAGCGGGTCGCGTCCAGTCAGTTGCATTAAGGTTGATCGTCGAGCGTGAACGCGAGATAGAAAAATTTGTTGCCGAAGAGTATTGGGAAGTGGATGTTTTACTCAATGTACATCAATTAGATAAATCAAAAAAGATTGATCAATACTTTAAAGAAAATAAAATCGAGTACATTCCTGAAGGGATGTTTGTAGCGCGCGTAATCCAAATAAATGGAAAAGAATATAACCCGAAGTTAGCTGCTGACGTCACACCAATTATTGAACAATTAGATGCAGCTTCTTACGTAGTCGATGCAGTTGAGAAAAAAGAGCGTCGTCGCGTCAGTTTGCCACCTTTTACGACTTCAACGCTCCAACAGCAAGCTGCAACTCGTTTTGGATACACCTCAAAAAATACGATGCGCATTGCGCAGCAACTGTATGAAGAAGGTGTGATTACCTATCATCGTACTGACTCGATGAATTTATCGTCTCAATCACTGGACATGGCACGAGGTTTTATCAATCAAACGTTTGGCAAAGCATATTTACCAAATCAACCGAGATTTTTTGCCAATAAATCCAAAAATGCCCAAGAAGCCCATGAAGCAATTCGTCCGACGGATGTTCATCTAGAAGGAAAGCAATTGGCAAGTAAATTTGAACGCTTGACTGAACAGCACGCCAAACTCTATGACTTGATCTGGCGGCGCTTTATTGCGAGTCAGATGGAAGCAGCAGTGTATGATCAAACAACGGTTACAGTTGAAGCAGTTGCTCAATCAAAGATACTGTTACGCTCATCTGGATCAATTCTTAAATTTGATGGATGGATGAGACTTTTCCCTAATCAAGGAGATGTTTTGTTGCCTGATTTGCAAGCGAAACAACCTGTCTACTTCGTCGAAAGTAATGGCGCACAAAAATTTACACAACCACCGGCACGTTATAACGATGCCTCGCTAATTAAAACACTCGAAAAAGAGGGGATTGGTCGGCCCAGTACGTATGCATCAATTATTTCTGTGATCGAAGATCGTGGATACGTTGAGCGAAAAGAAAAAAAGTTTTTTCCAACACCGATTGGGATTGCCGTGAACGATTTCTTAGTGAAGTACTTTACCGAGATTGTTGATTATAAGTTTACTGCAAACATGGAAGATGATCTTGACGCAGTCTCGCGAGGTGAAAAAGATTGGCGTCTTTTGATGAAACAGTTTTATGTTCCACTTGAGAAAGTAGTGAGCTCTGTTGTCGATACTGCCGAGCGCGCACAAATTCCTACCGAAAAAACTGGCGAGCCATGTCCTAAATGCGGCACAACTGAGCATGGTGAGATCGTGATCAGATCTGGAAAGTTTGGCAAGTTTAAAAGCTGTAGCCGTTTCCCAAAGTGTGATTTTACCGAAAATATTGTTAACAAAGTAGAAGGTGCGCTGTGCCCGTTATGTCAAAAAGGGGAAGTAGTGATCAAGCCGACACGATATGGCAAAGATTTTTATAGCTGTACGCGTTATCC
This sequence comes from Minisyncoccota bacterium, assembly GCA_003173865.1. Lineage (GTDB taxonomy): Bacteria > Patescibacteriota > Microgenomatia > UBA1400 > PJMF01 > PJMF01. Next base: position 24,128 of record PJMF01000013.1, on the reverse strand, counting down.
AGAATGTGATTGGGCAAGTTGGTCAAAACCGCAACCCGGTTTGACAATTACAACTGCAGAATGGGAAAAAATGAAACAAGAGCGAGCAGAGCGCAAGAAGGTGCGAGAACAAAAATACGGAGCTGCAAAAACTGTGAAGAAAACGGCTAAGAAAAAAGCTGCAAAAAAGTAATCCTTAGACTCTTACGATCCTCTTACTGACCTCTGGTGGTTCTCTTATCATGAGAGTTTAAACTTTCTATCAATGAAAGATTTTACTTTTGACCCCTTTGTACATCTTGATTTTAAAGACATTGATCTCGCCGAAAAAGAACTCCTGGAGGCCCTTGAAGCAATGGCCGCCGCTGCGCGAATGAAGAGACCTCTCAATTATGGAGAGTTTCAGAAAGAGGAAGATGAAAAAACCAATTGAAGAAAAACGCCGTGTTGGGCATCAAGTTTTTAGATTAGGCAAGTAACTTAAAGATGCCCTATAATCTGCCCATGCAGATTGCATTATTTGGTGGCGCCTTTGATCCTCCCCATATGGGACATCGCTTGATTGCTGAGCACCTACTTGAAGCAGGGAAGGTCGATCGGGTGTGGTTTGTACCAGTGCGCAAACACCATTTTGTCAAAAATATGACAGCCGTCGTAGATCGTTTAGCGATGCTGCAACAAATGGTAGTGAAGATGAAGTTGCCAACAATAAAGATAGAAAAATTTGAACTTGAGCATAACGATACCAGTTATTCCTACAACACGTTGGAGGGTCTAAGCGAACGCTATTCACAAGATACTTTTAGTTGGGTTATTGGCTCTGATAATATTGCCGATTTTCACAAATGGTATCGAGCAACAGAACTGTTGCACACATATCACGTTTTTGTCTATCCGCGTGCAGGGTTTCCGCTTCAATCATTGTTACCGGGAATGATTCCACTTACTGATATGCCAGAAATTAACGTTTCTTCGACAGAAGTTCGTGAGCGCGTACGAGCTCGACAACCTATTGAAGGACTTGTTGAAGAAACGGTTGCACAGTATATTAGCCAAAAGGGTCTCTATGTCTCTACACTTCAGTAATCCTCAAGGGGAAGTTGATAAGATCGTCAGTTTTTTGCGCGCAGTTTTTCAGAGAAATCATAAAAACCGTGCTGTAATAGCTGTATCGGGCGGAATCGACTCGGCACTCGCTCTTACTTTACTCGTTCGTGCACTCGGAAAAGAAAAAGTCACTGCCGTTTTGTTACCTCATCATCAGCAACCAATGGCCGATGCGCAGATGTTGGTTGAGTATCTACAACTGCCACAAGAAAATGTGAGAACTATTGATATTAAGCCTGCAGTCGATGCGGTAGCTGCAGCACTTCATCTCAGTGAGGAGGAAGTCATCAGGCGGGGCAACTTGAAAGCACGCATGCGCATGATTTGTGTTTTTGATATTGCGAAGTCGCTTGATGGTTTGGTTTGCGGAACGGAAAATAAATCTGAACATTATCTTGGCTACTTTACGCGTTTCGGCGATGCAGCCTCTGATATTGAACCTATTTGTCATTTGTATAAAACCCAGGTGCGACAGCTCGTAGAGTTTTTGCAGTTACCACCGATTTTTCTCGAAAAACAACCTTCCGCTGGTTTGTGGATTGGACAAACTGATGAAGAAGAGATGGGGTTTACTTATGAGATCGCCGACCAGATTCTCGAACAGTATATTGATAATGGAAAGGCAGTGGAGTCAATTTCTGTTGGAGATTTAAGTCGTGAAAAAATTGAAAAAGTGATCTCGCAAGTGAACGCCATGAAGTTTAAGTTGGAAGTGCCTTATGTGGTTAGGGAATAACTTTAATTACTTGAGCTGAATAACAAGTTTTGTTCCTAACTCAGAAGATTAAATTTACTTTTTCTTCTTCACCATTTTCTTCCGATCTTCCTCCTTGAAGCCACCGACGACGGTAATTTTGCCTTTGATTGGGGGATGTGGATCATAGCCTTCGATTTCAAAGTCTTCAAACTTGACGTCGTCAATATTTTTCAAATTTGGATTGACATGCATCCGCGGAAATGGTTGGGGAGTGCGCGAAATTTGCTCACGAACTTGATCGTAGTGATTGCTATAAATATGTGCATCACCAATCATGTGAACGAATTCACCAGGTTCATAACCCGTAATTTGTGCGATCACTAAAGTGAGCAGCGCATAACTGGCAATATTAAACGGTACACCTAAAAACATATCCGCACTGCGTTGAAATAAAAGTAAAGAGAGTTTGCCGTCGATCACATTCAGTTGATACATCGTGTGACATGGAGGAATGGCCATCGAAGTGCCTGGCGCTGCCATTTCGTAAATAAATTCCGGATTCCAAGCAGAAACAACGGTGTGTTTACGATCTGGATAGTTGCGCACTTTCTCGATTGCCCAAGTGAGTTGGTCGATTTCGCGACCGTCACTGGCTTGCCAACGTCGCCACTGCCGGCCATACACTGGTCCAAGTTCGCCCCATTTTTTGGCAAACTTGGCGTCTGTTTTGATTTTTTCTGCAAATTCTTTGTCAGTAAGGGCAGGCTGTTTGCCGGCATCCGCGGCTTTTTTATATTCTTTAAACGCCCAGTCGTCCCAAATATGCACATCGTTATCGACTAAGTACTTAATATTTGTATCACCATGCAAAAACCAAACAAGTTCATGAATAATGCCTTTGAGAAAAACTTTTTTGGTAGTAAGGAGGGGGAAGCCTTGTGACAAATCAAAGCGCATGCTACGGCCAAAAACACTTTTCAAAGCAATTCCGCTATTGAACTCATGTTTTTCAAAACCGGTATCCAAAATATCTTGGAGAAGGTCTAAGTATTGATATTCAGGATGTTTGGGTTTTTTCTGCATAGACTTCATTCTAGCGGCTGAATTTTTACTGTCCAGCTGAAAATTCTTACATTCTTGCTACGGTTTTTCCTACAGTTTGTTCGTTAAGATGCGGCCTCACTTAAAAACAGCCTGCTGAAATGGAGATCTATGACGTTTGATTTTTGGTTTGCATGTGCTGTTACGAATCAGCAACATACGATGATTGAGGTGCGAGTGTTAAATATGATTGAAAAAAGATTATATGAACAAGGTTTCTCGATCAAAGGAAAGTGTCTAACTCAAGAAAGATTGTTTACCAAATTAGTTTGGTTTGCTGGGTTTACACGGAGGCAACACGCAGAAGCTTTTGCCCAAAAAATGACTGCGTGGGAGAGAAAGAAAAAACTGGCATTAATTATGCACACGAATCCCCACTTTAAAGACCTCTGGAAACGTAACTTCAACTGCGAAAAAGTACTTACGCTGTCTTCGCTTTTGCCGGTGCCCAGCCTTGCCAGTTATCATCATGATAGCGGCCCACCTCACTATAGTCACGACTTGCAGGAGCCTCTAATCTAGAGAAAAGTAACTGAGCGATTTCCATTTTTGGTCGCAAGACGATGGGAACGTTGTTGAGATTGCAAAGCTCAAGCGTGATATTGAGGTAGTGGCCAGGATTAATCAGGCCGGCGGTGTTATGCACGATTAAACCGATACGGGCCAAGCTACTTTTGCCAGATAACTGAATTAGGTAATCGTTTTTTGCGCCAAAATAGTCGTGAGAGATGCCAAGAATACTGACGTGCGGATGAAGTACAAAACTTTCATCGTCTCTTAGGGTGATTTCGCGCGTTTCGGCAAAGATACCTTTGACCGGATCGATGGCAGGAGTCGTATGACCTTCTGTCACGATAAATTTATTGCCAAGTAGGATGTCGTAACTTGCAGGTTGAAGGCGTTTTTCGTCAAAATCCTGAATAGTGATGTCGCCGACTTCAATAGCTGCTTTGATTTGTTGATCAGAGAGAAACATACGTTGCAGATTGGTTAGTATCTGTGAAGATTTTATCGGTTCCATAAAAATCTGACCAGTGGGCGTTGTAGTGAGAAAACATTTTTTCTAAATGAGATTGCTCGAGTTCAGTGACATGAAGTTCTTTCATCAAGTTTCGCAAAAACTGCATCGCAGTTTCAGCTTGATTTGCGTCATCGATCACCATCTCAAACTCGGCAAGATAGCCATAGCCGGCATTTTTATCAATGCAGACGGTAATTGGGGCAGGCGCGTTGAGTAAATGAAGTTGAAACGCCCGACGCTCACGTGACCACTTGGCTTGATACTGCAAGCCTGCATCGAGGAATAGCTTGTCTAATTGGTCTAAGTTTAATTCTGGGATCTCCACTTCAAACTCCATCCGCGAAATACCGTTTGAGCTCGTTGTGTCATCGATTGACGCTTTCATCACGAAAATGACCTTATCGTTTTGTTGGCGCGTACGCACAGAAATTTTTTTCCCTTTGCGTAACGTTTCGGCAAAACTGGCTTTTTTGTTAGCGGGGAAATACTGAAGCAGTTTGTCGCCCAAGCGACTGACGTCTCTGCCAATAAAATAATGGTTCAGTTGTTTGCTGTCTTCAACCTGCTTCAACTCGGGGTCATACTCGCGCAAATGTGCCAACAATGTGTCTGCATTTTCCTTGGTAATGAGTAAACTTTTAATCTCGATTTCAAAATGTGAGGAAGACGACATATCAGCAAATATACGGGAAGTAGCGAAAGCTGTCAAAGACAAGTTGCAAAAAAAGAAAAAGAAATTAGAATCGGATAAAACAACCGCATCAGGTTGCAATTATTTTTAAGGAAAGATATGGCAATGACTCAAGAAATGAAAAATTTAATGGAAAAAGTACCGGGCAATCTGAAAATAGATATTAAAACTGAAATAGAAGATTTTATCGGAGATAAAGATGAATCCCATATTTCTACTGCGTTTATGATGTTTCTGAACTTTACAGATAATTATATTCTGGGTGAAGCACCGAGGAGTTTTGCAGAAGCTTTTGGTGAACTTCTGCAAGAAGTTTTCGGAAAAGATAGGTTTGATGTGAATGTGTTTCTCGAGGCGCTTACACAATTAGCAGAAATGCGTATAGATGTAGGTTTAGCTACAGTCTGGAGTGAATCAATCTTAAATGCGGCAGATGTAGAATTAGTAGATTTTATAGCGAGAATTCAATCAATGTTGGATAATGGTCTGATCACACGCGAAAGGGCAGCTCGGGTACTCAAGAAAGCAGAACTTCTAATAGTCCAACATATTAGGGATCGTTATAAAGAAAGAGTCCTAGATTTCTTTGGTGCCTATCCAGATTTATCTGGTCTCGATTCTAGTTCTGATTCTTCTGACGAAGAAGCAGTATCATAAACTCCTATGAACGTCTTTCTCATCGCAGCAATCACCGTTGATGGCTTCATCGCCGAGCAAACAGATCAGATCTCGACGAGCTGGACGAGCAAAGAAGATAAACAATTTTTTTCTGAACGGACGAAGCAAGCAGGAGTGATTGTGATGGGTTCAAGCACATACAAAACAATTGGTCGACCGTTGCCGGGTCGCCTTAATATAGTCTATTCCAGTAAGATGCCCAAGCAACAAGATGTGCCACAACTTCGGTATACCCAACTGCCACCAAAAGAACTGATTGCTTCACTAGCGAAAGAATGTTTCAAGGAAGTCGCCATTTGTGGCGGAGCCTCGATCTATAAAATGTTTCTTGAAGCTGGTGCTATCAACAAACTCTACTTGACGGTCGAACCAGTGGTTTTTGGAGCTGGGGTAAAGTTATTTGGGGATGATTTAAGTGCGCGCGTGTCCCTCAAGCTGGTCAAGATGGAACACCTCTCTGACCAAACACTCCTACTTGAGTATGATGTAAGCTAGTCTTTCCAGTCGCCGGTGGTAAAACGATTTTTCCCAAGCATGTGCCAGTCATGAGGATTAGACGTTTGAATAGCTTGCCAGATGCGCTTGGCGGTTTCAGTATAAAATTTGGTGCTGGCAACATGTTCGCGAGTTGCTTTCAGCGATTGACCCAATGTATTTCCCATTGCTTCTAACTCTTTGAGTTCTAAGTCAACATCCAAGTTATCGGCATCTTTGACAATTTTTGCTTCCAGACATTCTTTGCGTTCGTATTCTTCCCAGATAGGCAAGAACTCATCTTTCAGAATTGTCTCGTCCAAGGTATCGGTAATAGCTTTATCCTCATGTCGGTCGGCATATTGACGAGAAACATAGTTCACATCAACACTGCGGCTTTCAGAAATATCGTGAACGAGTGCCATCTTGATCACTTTACCCGTGTCCGTAATCCCTTCATGTTTCGCTAAAATAAGGGCGATCCAGACCACGCGCAAGGTATGTTCTGTCAGATTTTGACAACCAGGATTTAAAAATTGATTCCAGGTACGACTTGCGTAGCGCAACGTACCAACTTCGTACAGAAACTCGATATCGCGTCTAAACTGTTGAGAAGGAATTGACATCATCTCTATTATAACTTACTTTGATCTGTATGACGAAATTGATTTCTTTCGAAGGTGGGGAAGGGGTAGGGAAGACGACGCAGATTGCGCTGTTAAAAAAACATTTGGAAACAGCTGGTCATGAAGTCGTGGCTGTTCGCGAACCAGGCGGAACACGTTTAAGTGAAAAAATTCGCGAGCTTGTCTTGTCTCCCGAGTACAAAGAAATTGGTTTTACGACAGAGGTGTTACTTTTTCAAGCTGCGCGGGCGCAGATTTATGCAGAAATAGTGTTACCTAGTTTGCGCGCTGGCCAAATAGTCCTGATGGATCGTACTCGAGACTCTTCAGTTGTGTATCAGGGTATGGTTCGGGGTTTTGGTATGGAAGCTATTGAAAGTCTCAATGAGATCTCAACACAACATACGACACCCGGACTGACTCTTTTGCTCGATTACGATCCGGAAAAAGGATTGCAGCGGCGAGCGCAAACCGGCGAACAAAACCGCCTTGATCTGGAAAAACTTGATTTTCACCGCAAAGTACGTGACACGTATCTGGAACTTGCCCATAAAGACACGATTGGCAGATGGCAAGTGATTGATGGAAGTAAAAGCGTTAGAGAAGTGGAAGAGGAGATCGGGGGGATAGTGCAACAGTTCCTTGCTCAATGAATTCGCTCTTGAATTTTGAGCGACGTTTGGTTACTATTCGACTCTAGTGTCTAACACTAGAGAAGTGTCCCTCCAATTTATTTGTGCCACTCCACTGAATGGAGATTTTGTTCATCCCGATAGCGATCGGGATTTTTTTTACAATTTTAAGGAGAAAAAGGCAGTATGAAGGCCTATTTATATCTAGCAGATGGTGACGTGATTGAAGGAGAATCTTTTGGTTACGAAGGTGAGGCTGATGGCGAAGTGGTTTTTTCAACAGGAATGACGGGATATACAGAAAGTTTAACAGATCCTTCTTTTGCTGGCCAAATTTTAGTTTTTACTTATCCATTAATTGGTAATTACGGCGTTCCTAAAGTGGTCATGCAAGACTCACATCTGGTTGTTAACTTTGAGTCGGAAAGGATTTGGACACGTGGTGTGATCGTTTGTAATGAAGCAGCGGAGCCTTCTCATTACCAATCTCAGCAAACTTTTTCAGCATGGCTCAAAAAATTTAAAGTTCCAGCAATTTCTGGCGTTGATACGCGTGCGCTCACTCATAAAATTCGTGAAAAAGGCGTATTGCAGGGCAAAATCAGCATGAGAAAAATTGCACCGAAATGGAAACCACTCGATCTAACTAAAGTTGTGTCTGAAGCAAGTTTAAATCAAGTTGTGCAATATTCTCCTGAGAAATCATTGTCCAGTGGAAAAACAATTGCGCTTATCGATTGTGGAGTAAAGCATGGCATCATCCGTGAGATGCTGAACAACGGCTATAAGATTATTCGCATTCCTTGGGACATGAATCCCTTAGATCTGAAAGAAAAAATTGATGGGGTGCTTGTCTCGAATGGGCCGGGTGATCCAAAGGATTGTGAGATAACAATTCAACATATTCGTGAAGTGTTGAATGCGAAGTTACCTTTCTTAGGGATTTGTTTGGGTCATCAGCTCTTGGCCTTAGCAATTGGAGCGAATACATATAAATTGCCGTATGGACATCGAGGTCTGAATCAACCGTGTCAAGATGTGCTTACGAAAAAAGCATACTTAACTTCTCAAAATCATGGCTACGCAGTGGATCGTGCCACCATTCCGTCTGGATTTGAGGAGTGGTTTATTAACTTAAATGATCAAACAAGCGAAGGCTTACGGAGTAAAACAAAGAATATTGCAAGTGTGCAGTTTCATCCAGAAGGTCAACCGGGACCGTTTGATACAAACTGGATTTTTAAGAAACTGATGAAATAAACATATGAAGTCTAAAAAGGTATTATCAACTCAAGAAAAAATTCTTTTGCTCGGCTCCGGAGCCCTGAAAATTGGTGAGGCTGGTGAGTTTGATTACTCTGGAACACAGGCTATTAAGGCGCTCAAAGAAGAAGGGAAGCAAGTTATTCTCATTAATCCAAACGTCGCAACGATTCAAACGTCTGAAGGCCTGGCAGATGAGATTTATTTTTTACCAGTTACTCCATTTTTTGTCGAAAAAGTCATTAAAAAAGAAAAGCCTTCGGGTATTTTACTTTCTTTTGGTGGCCAAACAGCGCTCAATTGTGGTATGGAGTTAGCAAAGAGTGGTGTATTAGAAAAATATAATGTCCGCATTTTAGGAACACCCATTCAAGCGGTGATTGATACAGAAGATCGGGAACTATTTAGCAAACGTCTCGCTAAGATCGGCCTCAAAACTGCAAAAGGAAAAATTATCACTTCCGCTGAGGAAGGTATGCAATTTGCTGAAGAACTTGGATTTCCGGTCATGCTCCGAACTGGTTTTGCACTTGGCGGCACTGGTTCTGGTGTCGCACGAGATAGAGAAACATTGCAGAAGTTACTAACGAACGCATTTGCCACGGCACCTCAAGTTATTTTAGAAGAATCACTGGAAGGTTGGAAAGAAATCGAGTATGAAGTAGTACGCGATCAGGCAGATAACTGTATTACTGTCTGTAATATGGAAAACTTTGATCCGGTTGGAATTCATACTGGCGAATCAATCGTGATTGCACCGTCTCAGACACTCAATAATCACGAGTATTTTTTGCTTCGTCAGGTAGCGATTGATGCCATTCGCGAGTTAAAGATTGTTGGCGAATGTAACATCCAGTACGCTGTCAATCCCAAAAATAGCGACTATCGTATTATCGAAGTCAATGCACGACTTTCTCGATCATCGGCACTTGCTTCCAAAGCAACTGGTTATCCGTTAGCTTATATTGCCGCAAAGTTAGCACTAGGAAAAAATTTACCTGATTTGCAAAATTTAATTACACAAAAAACATCGGCATTTTTTGAACCAGCGCTGGACTACGTTGTCGTCAAAATTCCCCGTTGGGATCTCGACAAGTACTCCCATGCTATTAATGAAATTGGGAGTGAAATGAAGAGTGTTGGTGAAGTGATGGCAATTGGTCGTACATTTGAGGAAGCAATTCAAAAAGGTGCTCGCATGTTGAATGATGGTTATGAAGGCGTTTTGGATAAAGCGTTTAGCCAAGAAACTCGTAAACAACTCACTGAAAAAGTAAAAAAACCAAACTCAATGCGTCTTTTTACCATTTGTTCGGCGATGCGCGAAGGAGTGACACTCGAGCAGATTCATCAGATCACTGGTATTGATATGTGGTTTTTGGCAAAGCTTAAACACATTGTGGCTATGTATCAAAAACTGAGTAAATCGAGTTTTGTAAGTTTTGAAAAAAATCCTGATCTTCTTCTCTCAGCGAAACAACTTGGATTTTCAGATAGACAAATTGGAGGGATTCTCAAGAAAAAAGAAGATGACGTTCGCACGCTACGCAAAAAATTAAGAATTCTTCCAGTAGTCAAACGTATCGATACGATGGCTGGAGAGTTTCCTGCCAAAACAAATTATCTTTACCTCACGTATCACGGTACTGAAAGTGATCATGTACCAAATGCAAAAGAAAAGAAAGCGATGGTAATCGGGGGAGGTCCTTACTCGATTGGAACTTCAGTTGAGTTTGATTGGTGTGCAGTCAATACTATTCAAACACTCAAGAAAAATGGTTTGAGTACGGTGATGATCAACTGTAATCCCGAAACAGTTTCAACTGACTATGATAACTCAGATTACTTGTACTTTGAGGTGCTGAGTTTGGAACGTATTCTTGATATTTGGGATATTGAGCAGTCGCCTTGTGTTGTTTCTGTTGGTGGCCAGATTCCTAATAACTTAGCACCCAAACTTGCTACTCATCGTGTTCCACTACTTGGCACGAAGGCAGAAAATATTTATCGAGCTGAAGATCGCAAAACATTTAGTAAGTTGCTCGATAATTTAAAAATTCCGCAACCAACTTGGGGTGAGGCGCGTACGCTGAAACAAGCTAAAGAGCTTGCAGTAAAACTTGATTATCCAATTTTAGTACGGCCCTCTTTTGTTCTTTCTGGTCGAGCGATGAGCGTTTTAGAGTCAGAGAAAAATCTTGATCGTTACATGTCACGTAAAGATATCGATTTTAAAGAGCATCCTTTAGTGATGAGTCGCTTTTTAAGCGATGCGACTGAGTGTGACTTTGATGGAGTCAGTCAAGATGGCAAGATTATTGCGTATGCCATCAGCGAACATCTGGAAGGTGGAGGGGTGCACTCAGGTGACTCGACACTCACTCTCCCAGCAGTAGGTTTGTCACGCAGTATGCAAGATCATTTGCGTGATGTCGCTGCAAAGATAGTCGGAGCGCTGGATGTCAATGGACCATTTAACATTCAATTTCTTGTGTTAAATGATGTGGCTTACGTGATTGAGTGCAACTTGAGAGCATCACGTAGTTTACCGTTTGTAAGTAAAACGCTCCACGTCAACTTTATTCAAATGGCGACTGAAGTGATGCTTGGGAAAAAAGTGAAGCCAGTTACGCTGACGAAGTTACCTTTTCAAGCAGTTAAAGTTCCGCAGTTTTCGTTTCATAAGTTGCGTGGGACAGATCCAGTTCTGCGTGTTGAGATGAGTTCAACCGGTGAAGTGGCTGCATTCGGTAAAGATATGCACGACGCGTATCTCAAAGGATTGTATGCAACAAATGTAAAACCACCACAGAAAAAAGCAGTTCTTGTGAGTTTAGGTGGAAGTAAGTCGAAGCTTCGTTTTTTGAGTAGTTGTGGACACTTAATACAGATGGGATTCACAATTTTTGGGACGTCAGGGACGGTGCTTTTCCTCAAGGAAAATGGAATTGCTGCTACAGCAGTCGGAAAAATTCAAGAGACTCAGAAACATCCAAATGTGACGGATTTACTTGCGCTGCGTTCAATTGACTTTGCAATTGTGATTCCTGGTCGTTATAAGAATAATGAAGTTGAACAGCTGTACTTGGATAATACTGATGGGTATACAATGAGGCGAATGGCAATTGATTTCGGGATACCGATTTTTACAACTGTTGATAACGCCGCGCACTTTGTTGATGCACTAGCAAAATATGAGTTAGAAGATCTGGAAGTGAAGTCGTGGAGTGAGTACATGAGTCAATTACATTAATACTTATGCCGGAAGGAAAATATATGTCTTCCAATACGTTTTATTTACAAGATGTCTTAACTGCTGACCAATTTCACAAAACGGATTTGCAGCTAATGCTTACAGTGACGAAGAAAATGAAAAAACTGGTAGAAACAAAAGGGGGGAGCGATTTACTAAAAGGAAAGTTAATGACAGCGCTCTTTTACGAACCTTCTAGCCGTACGTTTGCGTCATTTATTAGTGCAATGCAGAGATTGGGAGGTGGTTTTATCCCTTTGCAAGGTGTGAGCTACTCGTCTGTGGCTAAAGGTGAAACGTTACCTGATACGGTACGTACATTTGGTTGCTATTCGGATGTCGTTGTCTTGCGTCATCCAGAAGTAGGTTCAGCTAAAATTGCAGCAGAGTTTTGTGAAAAACCAATTATCAATGCTGGTGATGGTGTAGGAGAACATCCCTCTCAAGCGTTACTTGATTTTTTTACGATTAGTGAACATTTTGGTGGGGTGGATGGTTTGACGATTACAATGGTTGGTGATCTGTTGAATGGTCGCACGATTCACTCACTCTCCAAGTTACTTTCGCAGTATAAAAATGTCACATTCAACTTTGTTTCACCGGAAATTCTTCGTTTACCAAGTAATCTGATAAAAACGTTTTCTGATCGCGGTGTGAAAGTAACTCAAAGTGAAACTCTAGAAGAGGTACTCCCACGTACAGACGTCCTGTATGTCACACGTGTCCAAAAGGAACGTTTTACTGATCTGGATCTTTATGAAAAACTAAAATATCACTACATTATTACACCGCAATTACTGCGCCAAGCAAAAAAAACTGCAGTGGTGATGCATCCATTACCACGGGTTGGTGAAATTACGCCAGAGGTTGACTTAGATCCGCGTGCAATTTACATTACAGAACAAATGACGAATGGTATGTATGTTCGTATGGCATTATTAAGTTTGGTTTTACTAAAAGACTATGTATAAAACAATTTCTTGTGACGTAGCCATTATTGGTGCAGGAGGAGCAGGCCTCAGAGCTGCTATCGAAGCTGCAAAAGAGGGTTTAGATGTTCAATTGATTTGTAAAGAAGTACTTGGTTGTGCACATACTGGAATGGCAATGGGGGGGTTAAACGCAGCAATAAAGCTCCCGGCAACAACTGCAGGTCACTTTAAGGACACAATAGATGGCGGCTGGCATATCAATAACTATCCAATGGTCAAAGCGTTTACTGAAGGAATGCCAGCACGCATTATGGACCTAGAGTCGTACGGTTTGATTTTTGATCGTCTGCCAAATGGAGAGCTTTACACTTGGCGCGGTGGGAAACAGAGTGAACCTCTCAATGTCTGTGTTGGTGACTATACCGGTCGAGAAATGATGCAAGGTTTGGTTGATGAGTTGCGCAAGTTGTCGGTGCCTTATAACGACGAGTTTTTCATCACCAAGATTTTAAAAACCACAGATGGAGTTGCAGGAGCATTTGGCTTTGATTTGGCTACGGGTGAGTATGTTTTCTTCCGTGCAAAAGTAGTGATTCTAGCGAGTGGAGGTGCCGGACGCATGTATGAAGTAACAACGAATGCAGCGAGTAACTCAGGTGACGGATATGCTATGGCGTTGGAGTTAGGTGCTGAGTTGATTGATATGGAGATGACGCAGTTTCATCCGACTGGCATGGTGTTTCCTTCTTCCGCGCGTGGTGTACTGGTGACGGAAAAAGTGCGTGGTCACGGTGGTCAGCTCAAAAACAGCAAAGGTGAGCGATTTATGGAGCGGTATCAACCAAAATTATTGGAATTGGCAGGTCGTGATGAAGTGACTCGTGCAATTTATCAAGAAGTAGAAGAGGGAAGAGGCTCAGAGCACGGAGGTGTTTACCTCGACGTTACACACTGGCCCAAAGGTGAGATCGAGGAGAAAATTCCGGATGTGCTAGAGCAGTACATGGTTACTGGCGTAGACATTCACAAAACGCCAATGGAGATTTATCCATCAATGCACCACATGTGTGGTGGTTTGCGGATTACCGTGGATGCAGAAACGAATGTGCCAGGGCTTCTTGCGGTTGGCGAAGTAGTAGGTGGTGTACATGGTGCAAATCGCTTGGGTGGTAACTCCATTGCTGAGGGACAAGTCTTTGGCAAGCGCTCGATTACCGCTGCAAAAAAGCAAGTCAAAAAACGGGTAACTCATCTCGACATTCCAGGAAAGTTAATTCAAGAAGAAATAGCAAGAATAGATGGCCTCGCGAAGCGTAAAAAAGGCAATGATACATATGAGTTAGAGCATCAATTGAAGTCAGTGATGTGGAATAAAGTTGGAATTGTGCGCAGCGAAAAGGGATTGAAGGAGGCACAGACAGAAGTAAGGAAGTTAGCTGAGTTAGCAAAGAATTTGCGTGTAAAAGTTCCTTCTCGTGAGCGAAATAAAGAACTGCAAGATACGTTGGAGTTGCACAACATGATTTTGACTGCTTTAGCGACGATTGAAGCAGCTTTACTCAGAACTGAGAGTCGAGGAGCTCACTATCGAAGTGATTTTCCTGAACGAAAAGAAGAGTGGTGTAAAAATGTTGTCGTGACATATAAAAATGGTCAGTTAAAAACACACACATCAGAAGTAATAAGGTAATTTATGAAACTTCAGTTCCAAATTTGTCGCTACAGTGCCGAAATAGGTTCGGTATCTTATGACACGTTTCAAGTTCCATATAGTGATGGAATGACTATTCTTGATGCGCTGAACTTTATTCAAAAAAAATGTGACCAGACGGTGGCTTTTCGCTGGGAGTGCCGAAGTGGAATTTGCGGTACGTGTGGGGTTATGGTCAATGGGAAACCGGTGCTGGGATGTTTTGAAAAGGTTGATAAAGATGTAAAAAAATATGTTGTGGAACCTCTAGCGAACTTTCCGATTGAACGTGATTTGATTGTTGATCTGAGTCTTTTACTCGAAAGACTCAAACGTACGCGACCATATCTGCAAAAGAAAAAAGATGTGATCGTGACCAAAGCACAAGCTGATTTGTCCAAGCCCTTTCGTAAATGTATCGAGTGTGGATGTTGTGTCGCTGCTTCGGAGACAATGAAAAAACAGAAATATGGCATTATTGATCCCATGACCTTAGTGAAACTCGCGCGTTTTTTTACTGATCCACGAGATGGATTGGATCGCAAAACGATTGCGCAAGTCGAAGGCGTCGACGTTTATTCTGCCAAAGAAGCAAAACGCATTACAAAAGTTTGTCCTCGGGGAGTGCCGATTGATAAAGCAGTTGAGTTACTACAAAATAAGTAACATGGTAAAAAACTTTCAAGCAATTACGAATGCGAAGATCGTTACTCCAAATGGAATTGTAGCCGGAACAATTTTTTTTACTGATCAGAAAATCACTGAGATTAAAGAAGGCACCAAAAATGTGCCAAATGCCTACGATGCCAATGGCAAATATGTTTTACCTGGTTTGATCGAGATGCATGGTCATTTCCGTGAGCCTGGTTTGGAGCATAAAGAAGACATTCCACATGGTACGCGAGCTGCGTTAGCTGGTGGTTTTACCACGGTGTTTGATATGCCTAACGTGATTCCTCCCACAACCACCGTGAAGTTGCTTCACGAACAAATTGACCGGTATAAACACAAATCGCTGTGCGATTTTGCTATTAATTTTGGTTCTTCAGTCAATGATATTTCGGAACTCGAAAAAGTTGATCCAGCTGAAATTACGGGAGTAAAAGTGTTTACTGCCGGTCATCAAACAACTCCCACCACAGTGCCAAAGCTCTCGGATCAAGCTAAAATTTGGGAGATTGCAGCACGTCGTGGATTTCCAGTTTTAGTGCATGCTGAAAATCAGGATTTAGTGACTGCGCGCGAAAAAGAATTTCAGGATGCAGGGCGTACAGACATGCTTGCGTATTCAGAAGCACGAAATGAGTTAGTGGTCGAGATGTCGGCGTGGGAGTCAGTGGTTTTAGCCAAGTATTACGGGACAAAGTTATGGATTTTGCACGCAAGCACTCGCGGTGAGTTCGATGCGATTGCGTATGCACGCACGCAAGGACTTCAAGCCGGTGGCGAAGTCACAGGCTATCAACTTTTTTTCAATAGTGATGATTACAAAAAATTGGGAACCTTATTAAAAGTCAGTCCAGCGCTGCGTTCTCCAAAGCTCAATCATGAGTTATGGCAAATGATGCGTGCAGGAATGATTGATGGTATTTGTTCAGAACACACACCACATACAATCGAAGAAAAAAATCAAGATGTCTGGAAAGCAGTCAGTGGAACGCCAGGTGTACAGGAAACGATTGCAGCATTTTTAACTGGATGGATTGGCAATTTTGGCGAAGAAAGTTTAGAGGAAGGGCTGCAAAGATTAGCCAACTGCGGATCTACCAATATTGCTACATTCTTTGATTTTCCACAAAAAACTGGCATCAAAGTAGGAAACGATGCCGATTTCGTGATTCTTGATACAAAAGGAGAGTGGCAAGTGAAGAAGGAAGATCTCTTTACGAAACTTGGTTGGTCAGCGTATGAAGGAATGAAGTTGCGTGGGAGACCGGTAGCGACTTTTCTAAGAGGTGAATTAAAATATGAAGATGGAAAAATCTTGAATGAACAAAAAGGAATGTGGTTAAAAAAATAATTAAAGGACCCCATGCAACTCTCTGACGAGCAACTCATTGCGCAATCGCTTTTGAAGATTAATGCAGTGCGTTTTCAACCTGCGCAACCAATTACGTATAAATTTGGGTTAAAAGCGCCCGTCTATGTTGATAATCGTTGTTTCCCTTTTTATCCGGAGGAGTGGGCAAAAGTAATTGAAGGTTTTCAACATATTATCGCGAATGAGCATTTAGATTTTGATGTGGTCGCTGGGATTGAAACTGCCGGGATTCCGCACAGCGCGGCACTGGGTTTTTTTCTAAAAAAACCTTCTGCATTTGTGCGCAAGCAAGTGAAAGATCATGGCACAAAAAAACGAGTCGAGGGTGGTGTAGTGGATGGATTGAAAGTGCTCCTCGTCGAAGACCATATTACGACTGGGGGTAGCAGTTTATCTGGCGTTGAAGCCTTGAGAGCAGAGGGAGCAGTAGTCACAGATTGTTTATCAATTACGAGCTGTGGATTTGCCGAAGCAAACGAGGCTTTTGCAAAAGCAAATGTGAAACTGCACGTTTTGACTTCTTTTTCGGTGATTTTAGATGAAGCGCTTAAAGCCCATAAATTTACCGAAGCAGAAATGAAAGTGCTCCAAGATTGGTTCCAAGAACCTTGGGGTTGGGCTGCTCGACATGGATTTGAACCGTCTGTGAGGTTGTGATGTCAATACACGAAGAAAGCCGTAGAGACTTAGAAATTCAATCTGCCAAAAGCATAATTTTAGATTTGATTGAAATGGATCAAGCTATGAGAGAAAAAAATGACGATATTTTAACTACAGGTTTCATTGATGAAAGTGTTAGACCGACAAAACAAGCGCAATTAATTGAGCAATTAAAAAAAATTGATTTATCTCTCTTAAATGAATTGCGAGGTAGTGTAGTTACGCACCATCTAGAAGAATTTCCTGAAGGTATCCTTGCAGAAGCAATAAAAGAAATTGAGTTACAAGAAGCAAAAAAACAAAAAAAATGGCACTCTAGCATGGAGAAAGATTTGATTGAAAGGGAAGAGGCTTTAAGTGCAATTATGACTGCAGGTGGGATGTTTTCTCTTTGTTAAAGATAAACTGGGCATCAATTAAATATGAACGCCACTCAAAAACTTCTCACCCGTATCCAGTCAGCAAACTCATTGCTTTGTGTTGGTCTTGACTCTGATTTTGAAAAAATCCCTGCGCATCTTAAATCAGAAAAATACCTCCAGTTCGCGTTTAATAAAGCAATTATCGATGCCACGCATCAATACGCCGTGGCGTACAAACCCAACATGGCATTTTACGAAACACGCGGCGAAGAGGGCATACACGACCTCAAGATGACGATGGAGTATCTGCAAGCGAATTATCCAGATATTTTTACGATCTGCGATGCGAAGCGCGCGGATATTGGTTCGACAAATCAAGGATACGTGACGAGTATTTTTGATTGGTATGGTTTTGATGCAGTGACTTTACATCCTTACTTGGGAAGCGAAGCGCTGCAACCTTTTTTGGAGCGCGAAGATAAAGTCTCGATTATCCTTTGCCATACATCCAACCCAGGAGCTGGTGAGTTTCAAGACTTGGAGTTTGAAGGCCAGCCGTTGTGGGCAGTTGTTGCCACACATGTGGCGCAAAAATGGAACGCACACCACAACTGCATGCTTGTCGTGGGCGCCATGTATCCAGAAGAAATGCGCGAGATTCGCCAAGTTGTTGGTGATGAAATGATTTTCTTAGTTCCTGGAATTGGTGCTCAAGGCGGAGATTTGGAGAAAACCCTCAACGCAGGATTGACTGGTCCAGCTGGCGGGCAGCACAATCTTTTAATCAACTCTTCTCGCGGCATTATTTTTGCTTCTTCAGGGGAAAATTTTGTGGAAGAGGCGGGGAATGCAGCGCGACAGCTCAGTGAGGAAATCAATAAGTTTAGAAAGTAAACTTAAAGTATGGTAGACAGATCAGACCAATCACCATATGGAAAGTTTACTCTCCGACCTCAAGATATAGATTTTTTAAGTGGAGGATCTTCTCGTACCAAAGATTCATTTTTTCATAATGTTCCTGATGAGTTTAAAGATATCGACAAAGTATGGAAACTTGGTGACCGATATCTGGTCAAAAAAGATGATGGGAAAAAAGGTGGATATGGTCAGGTTTTAGAGGCCTATGATATGGTTGGGCACCGGGTTGTGATGGTGAAAGTTGTTCGAGAATCCACTACTGGATTTACAGACCAACAAAGAGAAAAATTTCTGCAAGAAGTAATCCGAATGGCTCAAATTGAAAGCGGAATTCCTTATGTCGTTCCGCCCATCGATTTTATTAAAGAATCACCTTATGGTCCCGCCTTAATAATGAAGAAAAGCGAGGGAGTGACTCTTAGGTCTGCTGTAGAAAAAGAAAGACAAGAACACAAAATTGGTTTGCCACTGGAACAGGTTTCTCAAGTAATACGAGAAATGGGCTCTTTAGTTGATTATATGTGGAATGCGATAGGCAAAGATGGCCAACCAATTCACATGCTTCATTATGATCTTACACCTGACAACATTTTTTTAACAAAGGGTCACATCAGGGTGATTGATTTTGGTTTGGCAATTCAGCGTGATGAGCTTAAAGATAGAAGTCTCACCCAATTTGGGACAGTTGAGCATATAGCACCCGAAAGAGTGGATCCGCGTGAAGAAATTACTTTTAAGACAGAAATTTATTCTATTGCAAGTAATGCTTATTTTTTACTGACAGGCGAAAACTTAACAGAAGAAGATGAATTTTATGATGCAAGTGCTGATGTTTTGAATCTCAAACGAAAAGAAAAATTATCCCAAAAATTACCTTCAATTCTTCGGAACCGTGGACTTTCGCCGGCAAAAATTATATTGGTCGTAGATATTCTTACCAAAGCTTTAGATAAAGATCAGAATCAGCGGCACGAATCAGCTCAGGAATTTAGTGAAGCTTTAACTCAAGCCTTAACTCCCGATAGTAATCAAAGAACCGAAACAGAATCAGAGAAAATAACAAGACAACGCATTGTCGAATCATTTCATACGCTTGAAGACCTTTCTCAAACATTGCGCCAAAATGGAGTAAAAATAGAAAAAGAGAATCCTGCTTATTTACATCCGGATCAAAGAAAAGAAATTGTTGATCAATATTGCATACGTCCCGAAAATGTAAAGAGAGCACTCGAAAAGCAATCTACTCTCACACACCCCATTCTTTCTGAAAGAAAACCTTTGGAGAAGCAAGTGGTCTTGAAATTTGATCAGCCTATTCTCTTGAAAGAACTTCCTCACAAAGTGCCAGATGATGGAACGAGGCTCTATGAAGTGCACTCGGCTTCGACAGTTGATTCTCAGTCGAGTACGCCCCTTTGCATGCTCAAAACACAGGAATCTGTTTTTAATGCCGTAGTTGAGCAATCAATTTTGGGTTCCAATGATGCCATACCTGCAAATTTAAACTGGAATATGTTCCCCAAAGCAGTTTTGTATCCACCTGTTATGTCCGAAGAAGAGAATGCTGAATTGTGGGACTACATGCTCAAGGTTGGTGATCAAGAACTTAAGTTGGGATTTGCTGTAACAGTTATGGAGTACTTACCTGAGACGCTTGATAACAAAATGCCTAAAGTTTCAGATCAACTCACTGCAGAAAGTGTTGACCAAGCACTTCAACATGCTCTATCGCTCATCGAATTTGAATTAGCAAATAAGGATATCGGGATTGAGGCTCAAGGCAGACAACTCGATGATTATCGGGTAGATCAATCTGGGCATATTACTTGTTTGAATTGGGACTCTTTAAATCATTCTTTCAGATCAGTCTCCCAATTAGAGAATCATATTCTGGAATTATTTGGTTTATCAGGGAAAGAGAATTTACTTAGATTAGAGGATAAATTAACATCCGTTCCCGGAGTAGATATGGCATTAATTGATGCAGTTTTTGGTTATTTGTTTTCTACACGCATTGACACGCCATTGGTCGATCCGAAAGCAACTATCAAAGAGCTCGATTATGCAAAAATACGCAAATGGATGAGGTTGGGTGGGTGAGTTGCTTATCAACTAAATGAGTTTTAATCACAGTAATATTGGTGATAATACTTCCGGATTTCTTTTTTAGCTCAGCAACGTCAGCTTT
This sequence comes from Minisyncoccota bacterium, assembly GCA_003173865.1. Classification (GTDB taxonomy): domain Bacteria; phylum Patescibacteriota; class Microgenomatia; order UBA1400; family PJMF01; genus PJMF01. Next base: position 3,815 of record PJMF01000013.1, on the reverse strand, counting down.
AATGGTTTCAAAGTCTTTTTTTATTTCTCCGAGCTTCAGTATTTTGCTTAATCCAAAGAGAATTACGCTACCAATAATACTTGGTGAAAGCACATATTGCGCAAAAAGATTGAGGTAGTTGTGTAAATCTAGATTTAGAAACATCAACTCAGTGGAGCATTTGTGAAAACACAAGTCTACAATAAAAAGATTAAAATCTCTTTATATTTTACTTCTTAAGAAGAGGTTATTTGCGCTTACCCCGCAACACCCCCTTCTCAAAATCTCTCTAATAGTGTTTAATACACGAATATCAAAATTCGCGAAGGCACCAAAAGGCTTTCGCTCCCAAGTAACAAATCTCCGTTAAGGCGGGGAGGGAAACCAAGTTGAGCTGAAAGTAGGGGTGTCTTTTTTTATACATTTAGGAGTTACATAGTTTTCGAAAGACGACGATTCTCGAAGTCTTTCGAAAACTACGAACTCCTTCAAAAAACAGTGTTGTGAGTGTGTAGTTCGTAGCGTATAAAGAATTTATGATCAATACGACCGATTTTTCTCCAAACTTACACTTTCTCGAGGGCGTCGAGTTGACTGAGCTTCATACTCACGTTGGTTTCTCGATTTCGCCGACGATGTTGTGGGAAATTGCTCACGATCAAGGCATTCGTCTTCCCACCAAAAGCTACTGGGAGTTCGAAAAAATGATTACGATTCACGAAGCCAAGGGATATGAAGAATACTTGAGCATGTATGACTGGACGGAAAAAATTCAGTCTTCACCAGAGGCGCTGTTTACCGGGATGCAGAATATTGTTTCTGGTGCGTATCGCAAAAATAATATTACCAAGTTGGAAATGCGTTTTAATCCGATTTTGCGCAACCGCAAAGGTGAGCGTGACCTTGATCATCTCATTGTGTTCGCTTTGCAAGGAATGGAGCGTGCGATGCTCAAGTATCCGGTTAAGGCAGGCATTATCTTGATGATGGATCGACGTTTTTCGCAGCAAGAAAACGCTGGCATTGTCAAGAAAGCTATCAAGTACCGGCACCGTGGCGTTGTTGGGATTGATTTAGCTGGACCAATCAGTTTAAACGATCAAAGCGCACGTTTTGCACCCCGCGACATTAAATCATTGGTTGAAGAAGCCCGCGGATTTGGCCTGGGTGTCACGATTCACACTGGTGAAGCCACTGGTATCGAAGAAATGTGGCAAGTGGTGGAAGAGCTGAGTCCAGATCGTATTGGTCATGGCATCGCGTGTATTCAAGACCAAAAACTCATGGATCACTTAGTGAACAATAAAATTGTGTTGGAAACCTGTCCGACGTCAAACCTCAACACCAAAGTGCTTAAAGATTTTGATGAGATGCGCCATGTCTACGCGACGCTCAAGAAAAATAATGTTTTGTTTACGATCAATACTGATGGTCCAGAGATGCAGTGTATCTCTCTTCGCGCTGAGTTCCAAAAGTTGCTCGAACACAACATATTAACAAAAGAAGACTTGCTTCGAGCCAATCAAGTTGCCTCTGAAGCAAGTTTTATTAAACAGGAGTAAACATGACGCGTATGCAAACACCAAACTTTCCCGTTACATTGACATTTGATGATGTGTTGCTTCTGCCTGGTTATAGCGATTTTTCCCGACAAGATATTGAGATCAGTTCACAGTTAACTCGGAGCATACGTTTACAAACACCGTTGGTTTCTTCACCGATGGATACAGTGACCGAGAGTGAGCTGGCAATTGCTTTGGCTGAGCTTGGTGGCATTGGTTTCATTCATCGCAACTTAACAGTTGACGCACAAGTTGTTGAAGTAAAAAAAGTTCTTGCTAAGAATCTTTTGGTCGGTGCTGCAATTGGCGCGAGTAAAGGTTTTGAAGAACGCGCGGAGGCTTTAGTAGCTGCTGGTGTCTCTGTGATTTTAGTAGATTCCGCGCACGGCTATGCCACGAGCATTATTGAAACAACCAAATTTCTCAAGAGAACATACAAAGATCTGCAAGTGATTGCTGGCAATGTGGCAACATATGATGGCGCAAAAGCGTTGATCGAATCAGGTGCGGATAGTATTCGGGTGGGTATGGGACCGAGTGCGATTTGTACGACGCGCATTGTATCTGGAATGGGTGTCCCACAGTTAACCGCAATTATAGAGACTGTTCGAGCTGGCCGCGAAGCTGGCGTGCCAATTATTGCCGATGGTGGCATTAAGTACTCCGGCGATATGGTCAAGGCGCTGGCCGCAGGTGCGGGCACGGTGATGATGGGCAGCTTTTTTGCTTCTGCAGTTGAGGCACCAGGAGAAAAAGTGGAGCTGACACCTGAGCAAATTCCAAATCAATTCAAACATTTGTTAAAAAAGAAACAGTCGACATACATGTTTAAGAGTTATCGTGGAATGGGCTCGATCGGTGCAATGGAACACGGTGCAAAAATCAAGTCAGAAGATGAGTTCCATGGCAAAAGTTATTACAAAGACAAAGTGCTCGTTGCTGAAGGCGTCGAAGGTTTAGTGCCGGTCAAAGGTACCGTTAAAGAGATCGTTGAGCAAGCAATCGGCGGCATCAAATCAGGAATGTACTACTTAGGTGTCAAAACGGTTGAACAACTTGCGAAAGAAGCGCAGTTTGTGCAAATCACGCAAGCATCGCTCACTGAAAGTCATCCACATGATTTAGTGATCACGAACGCCGGAAAAAATTATTAATTCGAACAGAGGAGATAGGTATGATCGTCATCGTTGATTTTGGTTCACAGACCGCGCACTTAATTGGGCGCCGACTTCGTCAGCTTGGTGTGCAGTCAGAGTACGTGAATCCAGAAGATGCACTTGCTTTGGTCAAAAAGCAAAAACCTCAAGGCATGATTTTGTCTGGTGGGCCGGCGATGGTTGATCAAGAAGATTCTCCTACACTCGAAAAAGAAATATTTGAGTTGGGCATTCCCATTCTGGGTATTTGTTATGGTTGGCAAACCATGGCGCACGTGTTGGGTGGCAAAGTGGAAGGAGCAAGTCGCCAAGAGTTTGGACCAGAAAAACTCGAAATGATTGGCAAAAACATTTGGTCGCTCCCAAATAACGCATGCCAAGTTTTTATGTCGCACGGCTACTCAGTGACTAAAATGCCACCCGGTTTTGAAATCGTTGCTGCGACGGCTCGTGAGCCACATGCGGCGGCGTATGACGAGAAGCGGAAATTTGTGGGTGTGCTGTTTCACCCCGAAGTTGATCACACCGAGTACGGACTCGAAATGTTGAAGTACTTCGTGTCTGAAATTTGTAATGAAGAGCTTAGTACTTTTGTACTCGATCCTGACAGTATCATTGCTGAATTGAAGACAAAAATTGGTGCTCAAAAAGTCATCTGCGCAGTTTCAGGTGGAGTAGACTCCACCGTCGCAGCGGCACTGATTGGAAAAGCGATTGGCAAAAACTTAATTCCAGTCTACGTCGAGAGTGGTTTAATGCGGCCCAATACCAAAGAACACGTCGAGTATATTTTCCAAAAACTTGTCCCAGCTGACTTAGTGGTTGTGGAAGCGCGTTCGCGTTTTTTAACTGCTCTGAAAGGCAAAACCGATCCCGAAGAAAAGCGCAAAATCATTGGCAAACTCTATATTGATATTTTTTCTGAGATTGCAGAAAAGCACACTGATGCTGCATTTTTGGGACAAGGCACGATTTATTCTGACGTCATCGAGTCTAAGGGTTCGAAGCATGCATCAAAGATAAAATCGCATCACAACGTTGGTGGTTTGCCGGCGGATTTGCAGTTTCAATTAATTGAACCGTTGCGCACGTACTACAAAGATGAAGTGCGTGAATT